>JBKJOC010000356.1:0-3893 GCA_046595725.1 Candidatus Eiseniibacteriota bacterium | reverse complement strand
GCTCGCGGCGCAGGTGAAGGAGTTCGCGCCGGCGCACGTCGTGGTGCGCGGCGACGCCGAGCGCACGGAGCTGCTGGCGCTGACCGACCTTGCGCCCGCTGCCGTCTCGGTGGGGGCGAGGGGGCTTGCCGCCGCGGCCGCGCGCCCGGTCGACGTCCTGCTCAATGCGGTGAGCGGCGCGGCAGGACTGCCGGCCACCATGGGGGCGGTCGAGGCCGGCCGGGTGATCGCGCTGGCGAACAAGGAAAGCCTGGTGCTGGCCGGCGACCTGGTCGATCGGCGCGCGCGCATCACCGGCGCCTGCGTCCTGCCGGTCGACAGCGAGCATGCGGGACTGTTCCAGTGCCTCGCCGGCGCCGGCAGGACCGCTGCGTTTGCGCGCCTCGTGCTCACGGCGTCGGGCGGTCCGCTGCGCACCCGCTCCGACTGGGAAGACGCGACGCCCGAGGAGGTCCTTGCGCATCCCGTCTGGGCCATGGGGCCGCGCATCACCGTGGACTCGGCGCTGCTGCTCAACAAGGGCTTCGAGGTGATCGAGGCGCGGGCGCTGTTCGGCGTGCCGCTTTCGGCGATCGACGTCGTCATCCATCCCCAGGCGATCGTCCACGCGCTGGTCGAAATGATCGACCACTCGACGCTGGCGCAACTCTCGCTACCCGACATGAAGCTGCCCGTTCAGCTCGCGCTGTCCTGGCCGGACCGGCTCCGGGCGCCCATCCCGCCCCTCGACTTCGCGAAGGTCGGCCGTCTCGACTTCGAACCGCTCCTGCCCGGCAGATTTCCCGCGTTCGACCTGGCGCGACATGCGGCCGAGCGCGGCGGGATCGCACCCGCGGTGCTCAACGGCGCCGACGAGGTGTTGGTGGCGACGTTCCTCGAGGGCCGCTTGAGGCTGGGCGAGGTTCCCGGGCTGCTTGCCGAGTGCCTCGAGGCCGTTCCCGACGGTCCGGCGGACACGCTCGAGGCGATCGAGTCCGCCGACCTTGCGGCGCGCGAGGCCGCCCGTGCGGCGCTCGGACGGCGCGGCCTTTCGGCCCCTGCCCTCGCCGGCGATCGGGCGCGTTGAGGGAGGCCCGATGATCCTTGCCTACATCGGCGGCTACGACCCCACCTACCCGAGGAACGCGGTGCTGCGCGCGGGATTGACCCGGCTCGGCATCACGCTCCATCCGCTGTTTGTCCCGCGTCGCGCGGGTGTGCTGGTGCGCGGCGCCGCGCTGTTGGCCGCGGTGGGGCGGCTCGATCCCGCGCCTGACGTCGTGCTGGTCGCCGAGTTCTGCCACAAGGACGTGCCCGCGGCGTGGCTGGCGGCGCGCCGTGCGCGGGCGGTGCTGGCGGCCGATCCCCTGATCTCGCGCGCGGACACGATGGTGGGCGAGTGGGGGCTCTATCGCTCCGGCTCGCTCGATGCCTGGGCGTGCGCCAGGTGGGACAGGGTCGCGTTCCGCTGGCCCGCCGTGGTGGTGGCCGACACCGAGGTGCACGCGCGGCGTTTCGCCGGAGCCGCGGACCGGATCCCGTTTCCGGTCGTCTACGTCGGCGCCGACGACGCGTTCTTCGACCTGCCGGACGTGGATCCCGCGCCCGGACCCTTCACCGTGCTGTACGCGGGCGGCTTCCTGCCGCTCCACGGCATGGGAACGATCCTAGGCGCCGCGGAGCTCCTGCGCGGGCGCGACGAGATCGTGTTCGAGCTCGTGGGCGACGGCATGCAGTACGCCACCGCGCGCGCGCGCGCTCATGAGCGTGGACTGACCAACGTGCACTTCCTGGGCCGCCGCCCGATCGACGAATTGCCCCAGCGCATGTTCCGTTCCAGTGTGGTGCTCGGGATCTTCGGCGCGGGCGGTGAAGCGGCGCGCGTGATCCCGAACAAGGTGTCGCAGGGCCTGGCGTCGGGGCGCTGCGTCGTGACCGCCGACACCGAGGCCGTGCGCGAGCTGCTGACACACGGCGGCGACGCCATGCTGGTCCAGCCGGGCGACCCGGATGCGCTCGCCGACGCGTTGCGCATGCTGTCCGAGGACACCGCCCTGCGCGCGCGGATCGCGGGCGCGGGACGCGCGCTCGCGCGCCGCTGCCTGACCCCCGAGGCAGTGGCGCGCCAGTTGCTGGTGGCGCTCGGTGCACGCAAGATCGCCCAGGGGCATGCCGCGGCGCGTCCCAAGCGCGTCACGGTGCCCGGGGCGATCGCGCCGCCCGTCCCGATCGCGCCGGCCGGAGCCTAGTCCGCGCGTGACGCTGCCCCCCCTCTCGATCCTGCATGTCGACACGGCGGACACCTGGCGTGGTGGCCAGGCCCAGGTGCTCGGGCTGATCGCGGGGCTTGCAGCCCGCGGGCTGACGCAGGCGCTGGCCGCGCCCGCGGGGCCCTTGCGCGATCGCGTCGCGGCCCTGGGAGTTCCCGTACACGCCTTCGCACCGCGCGGTGATCTCGACGTTCCCGCCGCGCTCGCGCTCGCTGGCTGGTCGCGCCGGCTTCGTCCCGATGTCCTCCACCTTCACGGCGCGCGGGCCCACGCCACCGGCTGGTGGGCGGCGTTGGTTTCCGGCGCGGCCACCGTGGTCGCTCGTCGCGTCGACTTCGAGGTCGCGACCCACCCGCTGAGCGCGCTCAAGTACCGTCTCCCGGTCGACCGCTTCGTGACCGTGTCCGCGGGCATCAGGGACGTGCTGATCCAGGGCGGCGTGGCGCCCATGCTCATCCAGGTGATCCACAGCGGGATCGACGTGCGGCAACTCGCCCAGGATGTCGATGCGGCGCGCGCAGGCGGCCGCTCGCGCGCCCTGCGCCTTGCGCTGGGCATTCCCGCAGGCGCGCCGCTGGTGGGGGTGATCGCCGCGCTCGCGCCGCACAAGGACCATGCCACGTTCCTGCTCGCCGCGCGGCTCGTGCTCGATGCGCGGCCCGACGCCTTTTTCGTGTGCGCGGGAGAGGGCCCGAGCGCGTCCGACGTGCGGGCCCGCGTCCAGGCACTCGACCTGAGTGCGCGCGTGCTCCTGCCCGGATTCGTGGCGGACGTGCCGGCGCTGCTGGGCGCGCTCGACGTCTTTGTCCTGCCGTCCTACCTCGAGGGCCTCGGCACCAGCGTGCTCGATGCGCAGGCAGCGGGGGTCCCGGTGGTCGCGACGCGTGTCGGCGGCGTGCCCGAAATGATCGAGCACGGGGTCAATGGCCTGCTCGTCCCGGCCCGCGACCCCGCGGCGATGGCCGGGGCGATCCTCGAGGTCCTTGCCGATGCGGAGCCGGCGCGCTCGCGGGCGGACGCGGCGCGGATTTCGGTCGAGCGGTTCGACCTTGCAGAAACGGTCGCCCTGACCGCGCAACTCTATGCCGAGCTGCGCCCTCCTCACGTCGGAGGCGCATGACCGCCAGGCGCAAGATTGATCGAGCGATCGACGCCGGCCTCCTGGTGTTCGCGGTCGCGCTGCCGCTGTCGATCGCGGCGACCGAGTTGGCGCTCGGCTTCACGCTGCTTCTGTGGCTGTGGACGCGCCCGTGGAGGCGGCCCCAGGCGGACGGCGTGCGCGCCCTGGGACTGGCGACGCTGGCGCTGGTGCTGGCGTGGCTGCTCGCCAGCGCCACCTCGGAGGAGCCGCTGGCGAGCCTGGTCAAGGCACGCAAGCTCTATTCCGTGGTGCTGGTCTTCCTGCTGGCCGACCGCATGCGGGACCCAAAGTTGTCGCGGCGCTTCGTCAACCTGACGTTCGCGGCCGGGCTTCTCAGCTGCGGCATCGGGTTCGTCGACTTCGCGTTGCGGCATGCGCGCGGCGAGTGGCGCGAGCCCTTGCGCGGGGTCTTCTCGACCGCGATGACGACCGGAAACGTGCTCACCACGCTCGCCATCGCCACGCTCGCGTTCGTGCTGTTCGCGCGCGGAACGCCGCGGCAG
>JBKJOC010000181.1:0-5168 GCA_046595725.1 Candidatus Eiseniibacteriota bacterium | reverse complement strand
CGCGCGCTCGACCAGCCGCCGCCTGACTTCCGAGTCGCGGCCGCCCGCCAGCGACTCGGCCAGGATCGTACGCGCCTCCTCCTCGGTATGATGGCCCTCGCGCGAATCGGCGGTGATGCCAAGCGGCGCAAGCAGGATCTGGGTCGCGCGATTCAGCACCTGGACGAGCGGATAGAAGACGCGGTAGAAGACGCGCATCGGCAACGCCACCATCAGGGCCACCGCCTCGGGGCGCTCGATGGCGACGATCTTGGGCGCCTGCTCGCCGACCACGATGTGAAGCACGGTGATGATGACGAAGGCAAAGCCGATCGAGACCACGTGCGAGATCGTGTGCGCCCACGGGCCCAGCGCCTTGAGCCAGGGTTCGATGAGCGAGGCGAACGCGGGCTCGCCGATCCAGCCCAGCGCCAGCGACGCCAGCGTGATTCCCACCTGGCAGGCGGAGAGATAGGCGTCGAGCTGGCCGAGCATCTGCTCGGTCGCGAGCGCCGCGGCGTTGCCCGACTCGGCAAGCTGGCGGATGCGCGTGGCGCGCACCTTGACGAGAGCAAACTCGGTGGCGACGAAGAACCCGTTGACCAGGATCAGGAGGAAGGCAACGAGGAGCACGGTCAGGTCCCGGCAAGCAGGCGCGCCGGCAGCACGGTTTCGCGCACGCCGGCGGGGTGGGGCTCGACTCGATAGGCAGCCCCGCCCGGGAGGAACGAGACGACCTCGGCGAGGGCGCCGTCATCGAACACGAGGCCCACGCCGTCGTCGGCCGCCAGGCCGCCGGGCAGCGCCCCCGAGCCGACGAACTGGTGATAGAGCGGCCGGCGATTTGCCTCGCTGTTGTAATGCGGGCAGAAGCTCCCGGGGAGAAGGCCGAGCAGCCCGGTCAGGGGCGCGAGCTCGGTGGTGTGGAACGAATCAGTGACGCCGCTCTCGAACCAGCACAGGCCGCCGGCGGACCAGCCCGAGAGCAGGATGCCGCGCTCGTGGGCTTGCCGCAGGATCTGGTCCACGCCGTGGACGCGCCAGATCGCGGCCTGGTTCGCCGTGTTGCCGCCGCTCACCAGGATGAGGTCCTGCGCCAGCAGCAGTGCCTTAAGGTCGATGACGTCGCGCTGGAACAATCGCGCCACCACCGGCTCGGCGCCGCGCTCGAGAAACGAGCGCATGAAGGTCTCGATCGAGGGCTCAGGATCGCCGGCTGCGGTGGGCAGGAACGCGACGCGTGGGCGCGGCTGCCCGGTGCGCGCGAGCAGGAACGTGTCGAGACCGTTGCCGGGGTCGCTGCGGAAGCTGCGGCCGCCGACGGCGACGATCGTGCGCGGACGCGCGTTCACCTCGAGGAGAACCCGCTGTAGTCCTTGACGTGCGTGATCCCGCTTTGGACGGCGGGGGCGTTGGCGGAGTGCTTGGTGTCGACGAAGAACGCGGGCGCGTCCGGGAAGCGCTCGTGCAGCAGGTTGATGTTGCGCGGCTCGTTCTCGAACACCCCGACGACCGTGCCGTAACGCGCGATCTCGTCGAGCGCGGCCTTCTTGTAGTCGAAATCAGGGATCGACTTGTCGGGCTTCAGGATCAGCATGGTGCCGGTCACGCCCACGGGGAACCCGCGATCGAGCAGGCTCTGCGCGGTCCCGCCGAGCATGCGCGGCGCATCGCGGCCGGTGAAGTAGACGATCGTGACGCCGTGCGCATGCAGGGAGTCGAGATAGGCCACGGCGCCGGGCACGGGCTCGTCGCGCTGGAGGTAGCGATTGGCGAAGAAGTCCTGGAGCCAGCGTGTCTTGAGGGCGCGCACGAACGCGGTATCGGTCACGCCGATGCGCGCGAACGTCGACTCGGGCTCGTAGGCCTGATCGGACAGCGGCAGCGCGCGGATTGCCTGCGCCAGGTCAGGGCGCGGGGGATTGACCACGGCGCCGGGCCCGTCGAGCGCGGCCGCGATGATGTCGCGCGTGCGCGCGGCCGGGTCGAGAATCGTGCCGTCGATATCGAAGACGGCGAGTGCCGGCCTTCCCTCCGCCCGCACTCTTGCGGCGCGTGCGAGCACGTCGCCGAAGGTGGCTCGTCCAGCCTCGCCCTCGGCTCCGGCACGCGGCGCGTGCGCACAGGCGGAGACGGCGAGCACGAGCGCGAGCACCGCGAACAGCGCGCGCGCGGGGACGAAGGCGGGCTCATGCTTGAAACGATTCGTGGCCAGGCTCATGCGGGGCCCTCCGTTGGCGTTGAGGTTGGGTGCCGCAGGATAGCAGAATCGCGCTCCTCTGGCGGCGGAACGCCGCTCCCGCGCACCTGCCGCGCGGCCAGGAGGCCGCTGGCCACCGCGCCCTCGATCGTGGCGGGCATGCCGGTCGCGGTCCAGTCCCCGGCGAACGCCAGTCCCTCCCGCCCCGAATCGGACCCGGGCCGCTTCATGGCGTGCTCGGGGGTGAAGGCCGGGGTCGCATGAGGCTCCTTGACGACGCGCGCCGCCAGCGGGGCCGTGTTGGTGACTCCATAATCCGCGAGCACGGCGCGGGCGCGCTCGACGATGGCCGCGGTCGGCAGGAGTGCAATGGCCCCGGCGGCGCTGGCGACGAGGACCAGCGGCCACGCGTCGCCGGAACGCCTTACCTGCTCCCCGCGGTCGAACACCCAGTGGAAATCCGGGGCGGGGCCCCCTGCGGGAGCGAGGAGGCCGATGACCGGATCCTCAAGCACGCGCCCGGGGAACCACAGGGTCGCCGTCACGATGGGCGAGGACGGCACGACGGCTGCGGCGGCAAGACGCGCGGCCGCTTCCGGCAGCGCCACAAGAAGCCCGCGCGCATCGACCGCCGGCGTTGCGAGGATGACGCGATCCGCCGCGATCGACTCGCCGCTCTCGAGGAGGAGTTGGTAGGCGCCCGTCCCCGACTCCTCCCCGGGCAGCACTGCGCGCACGGCCGCGCCCAGCCGCGCCCGGCCGCCGCGCGCCGCGAGCAGGTCGGCGATGGGCGCGACCAGTTCGGCCAGGCCGACGCGCGGCAGTCCGATTGCGGCTGCGCTCGCCGGTCCGCGAAACGCCCGCGCGATCACCTCGAACACGAGGCTGGCTGCGGCGCGGTCAAGCGGCAGATTGACCGCGGCCTCAGTCAGAGGACCCCAGAATGCGCGCCGCGCCGCATCCTTCTGCCCGAGCGTGTCGAGCCATTGCGCTGCGGTCAGGGTGGGAGGCGGAGCAGGCGCCTCTTTGATCACGCGGCCGAGTGCGAGTCGCTCCCCGGCAGGCAACGCGCCGAAGCGCGCGAGCGCGAGCAGGAGCCCGGCTCGCCCGAACATGGCCGGCGCGCGCAACCGGAACGCGCGTCCGCCGGGCTCGCGGTAGGACAGCCTCAGGCCCGGCGTGAAGGTCACGTGATCGTGCGTCCCGAGCCGGCGCAGGAGCGCGCGCGTCGCGTCGTAGCAGCCGAACCAGATGTGCTGGCCGTTGTCGACTGCGTCGCCCATCTTCGGGTCCGGCCACGACGTCGCACGTCCGCCCCAGTGCCGGCGCGCCTCGAGCAGCGTGACCTCCTCGCCGAGGTCGGCAAGCGCGAGCGCGGCCGCGATGCCCGCGTAGCCGCCGCCGACGACGATCGAGCGCGACCTCATGGTCTGCCGCCTCGCGGTGCGCGCCCCGGCGGCGCCCACACTGCCACTGCCACGCGCAGCGCGCGCTCGAGCCCGGACGAGCGCACGCGCTCATGCCAGACCCGCCCGGGCTCGCGCTCGATCTGGTCGAGCACTCCCTCGTAGACCTTGCCCATCCCGAGCGCGGGAGCGAGCGCGCGGGCGGACCCGGCGGGCAGTGCCGCGTGCGCGCGGTCGAACGCCGCACGCGCCCGTCCGGCCAGGACGAGCGCCAGCCGCCGATAGCCGGGCGGGGCCACCGCCCCCGCCAGTGCCCGCGGGTCGATACCGGCATGCGCAAGGTCCTCGAGCGGCAGGTAGACCCGCCCCGCCCGCGCATCCTCGGCGACATCCCGCAGGATGTTCGTCCGCTGGAGCGCGACTCCGAGCGCGAGTGCGAACGTGCGCGCGTCCTCGCGCCCGAACACGGGCAACGCGGCCAGCCCGGGGCCGCCGCCGACCGCTCGACAATAGCGCTCGAGGTCCTGGTCGCGCGCGATCGCCCCGCCGGCGGCGTCGTGGGCGAGTCCCTCCACCAACGCCTCCAGACCCTCGGCCAGGAGCCCGTCCCGTGGCGCGCCCAGGCGTCCCCAGGCCTCGACCAGGCGCACGCCTGAGAGACTGCGCGGCGCGCCGGCGATGACGCGCGCGATCTCGGCGCGCGCGCGCGCGAGCCCGAGTCGTGCCAGTTCGGGCGCGGGTGCGTCGTCGACCTCGTCGTCGAGCGCGCGGCAGAACGCATGCAGCGCCGCGATCCCCTCGCGCTGCGCCGGTGCGAGCAGGAGGAAGGAGGCGCCGAAGGAGGAACTGGGCATCGCGGGAGCGAAGGCGCGGAGGGCGACCCGCGCGCGATCTCCGGCCGTGAGCGCGGGCCTCGTGGTGAACGCGCGCGGGCCGAGTGCGGCCACCCGCTCGAGCACGGCGCGGCCGCCGGCATCGACCGCGCGCAGCCACGCCCTGAGCGGCAAAGGGGCACGATGCGCCAGCGGCGCGGCGTCGTCGAACAGGCGGCGCGTGCGCGCGATGGCAAATGCCAGCGCGCGCACGTCCCCCACGTGCGCGCGCTCGCGGCGGGGCAGGTAGTGGCGCCCGCGCGGCTCATCGCGCGAGAGATCCTGCCAGAAATTCGTCAGTTGGAGGGCGCAGCACAGGCGATCGGAGAGCTCGGCGTTGCGGGCGTCGCGGTCGCCCGCCGCCCACAGCACGAGGCGTCCCACCGGTTCCGCGGAATCGCGGCAGTAGGTCAGGAGGTCGTCCCAGGTGTCGTAGGAGTCCTGTTCGAGGTCGCGCTCGAACGCGTCGAGCAGCCGCTCGAACCACTCGGTGCCGAGCCCGAGCGCACGCCGGCTCGCCGCCAGCGCGACGAAGACCGGGTGGCCATCGGGCGCGGTGAAAAGGCGCGCGCGCCAAGCCTCAAGCCCCGCCCTTCGCGCGGCCGTGTCTCCCATGCCGGGCTCGTCCGCCCAGTCGTCGCCCGTGCGGGCAAAGGCGTAGAACGCGGCGAGGTGGCGGCTCAACGCCCGGGGGAGGAGGCGGGAGGCGGT
>JBKJOC010000165.1:0-2548 GCA_046595725.1 Candidatus Eiseniibacteriota bacterium | reverse complement strand
AACGCGACCCGCGGGGCGTTGGGGGCGGAAGACGTCTTGGCGAACACGACATCGGTCGGCTCGTCACCCACGCGCAGCGTCCGGACCACGTTGCCCGCCGCGATGTCGACAATCGAGATGTCGTCGGAGAGATGGTTCACCACCCAGACTTCGTTGTCCGTGCGCGCGGCGACCGAAACCGGCTCGAGACCGACCGGGATCTCATCGACAAGGGCCAGGCCCTGGGGCGTGACGTTGAACACCTGGAGGCGCGCATCCGGGATGTCGAGCGCGAACAGGCGCTGCCCGTTGGGCGACAGGCAGAGGGGATGGATCGGGTGGCTCTCGAAGTTCGTGAAGTCGGTGGCCAGCGGCGCCTGCGACTGGACGGGGCGGGGGCGGTCGAACACGCTCACGGCCGCGAGCGCGCACGCGGTCACGACCAGGGGAACCGCCACTCTGCGAGGCTGCATGGGTGACTCCGCAAGCTGTTCGATCAGGGCTGTCGTTGGCGGGACACGGTCGATTGAGGCGGCTATGAGGCTATCAGAAGATCGGCTAGAGTGCCACACATGGCTCCCAGCAAGAAGTCTGCGCACCCCGGCCGCGGTTCCACGCGGCTCAGCGACGCCCTGCTCGACGGCCGCGCCAGGGCGCGCACCGGCGGCGTGGGCCGCGTCGTCCAAGTCCGCTTCGAGAGCAAGGTGCTCCGGGGCAACCCGCTCGGCGATCCGTCGACCCGTACGGTGCCTGTCTACCTGCCGCCCGGTTACGATGATCCGCGCGCGGTCACCAAGCGCTATCCGAGCATCTACGTGCTGACCGGCTTCACCGGCCGCGGCACGATGCTGCTCAACGACAACGGCTGGACCGAGACGCTTGCCCAACGCCTCGATCGCCTGATCGGCGCCGGCAGGATCCAGCCCATGATCGCGGTCATGCCCGATTGCTTCACACTCTACGGCGGAAGCCAATACCTCGACTCCAGCGCGCATGGCCGCTACGAAACGCATCTCGTCAAGGAACTGGTGCCCTGGGTCGACCGCACGTTCCGCACCAGGGACTCGGCCGGCCATCGCGCGGTGATGGGCAAGTCGAGCGGCGGGTTTGGCGCGATCGTTCATGGTTTGCGCCACCCGGACGTCTTCGGCTCGCTCGCCGACCACTCGGGCGACTCCGCGTTCGAGTACAGCTACCTGCCGGACTTTCCCAGGGTCGTGCGCGCGGTGTCGAAGTACGGCTCGCTCGAGAAGTGGTGGCGCGCGTTCCGCAAGGCTCCGAAGAAGACCGACGAATGGCTCGCGGTACTCAATATCGTGGCGATGGCCGCCGCTTACTCGCCCAACCCCCGGAAGCCGCTGCGCGTCGACCTGCCGTTCGACCTCGAGACCGGCGAGATCGACCAGCGCATCTGGAGACGCTGGCAGGCATGGGATCCCGTGACGATGGTGGCGAACGTCGCCCGCTACCGGGCGGCGGCCCGCAAGCTCAAGCTCATCTTTGTCGACGCCGGAACGAAGGACGAGTGGTTCCTCGACATCGGCGCCCGCATGCTGGTGGCGCGCTTGAAGGACGCGGGCGCGCGCGTGATCCACGAGGAGTTCGACGACGGCCACATGGACATCAGCTACCGCTACGATCGCTCGCTCGAGGCGCTCTCGAAGGTGCTGTGAACCTCCTGGGCGTCCTCGGCAAGCTGTGGACCGCGCCCAACACCGCGCTCGGGCTCCTGCTCGGCGCGGTGGCGGTCACGTTGGGCGCCCGGGCGCAGTGGGGACGAAACGCGCTCGAGTTCCTCGACAACCCGTTCATCGGGCATGCGGGGCGCGCCGCGATGGTGCTCGGGAACACGATCCACTACGCGCCCGGGCGCACGCCCGACGAGCTGGTTCCGCGCTACGATCGCGCGGGATTCGTCGTCCTGGGGGAACACGAAAGGGCCCACACCGCCCAGTACGAGCGGTGGGGGCCCTTCTTCCTCCCGGCCTACGCAATCTCGTGGCTCCCGTTCGTGCCGCCGGACGGGAATCGCTTCGAGCACGCTGCAGACGATGCCGCGGAGCGCCTCATCGGCTAGGGGCTGAACCCCGAGCCGCCCTTGCGCCACCCTTCATCTTCGTCCTCTTCCTCCGCCTCGAAGTCGTCGAAGTCGTCGTCCGAGTCGTCGTCGTCCGAGTCGTCGCCATCCGAGTCGTCGTCGTCCGAATCCTCGTCGTGGCCGTCGATCTCCAGCAATTCCTCGACCTCGATCGAAGACTCGTCGGCCTCGTACTCCAGGTCCAGCCGCTCGTCGTCGCCCACCCCGAAGATCAAGTCGCTCGAGGCGTAGGTCGTGCCCGTGTTCTTGACCAGGCGCACCACCTGGTCGACGTACAGGCCCAGGTCGTCGGGCACGACGGTCGACAGCGGGTGCATGAACACCGACCACAACTCCTTCTTGCGCAGCGCGTATTTGGCGTCGAGCGCGCGGTCGAAGTTCGCCTGCAGGAGGATCGAGAGGAAACCCGAGTCCGTCACGCGCAGCTCGCCGATCGGGGCCATGATGCGCATGCGGTCGTGCTCGAGGTCC
>JBKJOC010000015.1:0-6386 GCA_046595725.1 Candidatus Eiseniibacteriota bacterium | reverse complement strand
CCTCAAGCCTTCGGAATCGCCGTGGGGTCCGACGGGAACATCTTCGTAGGCGACGACCGCGCTCGCTGCATCCAGAAGTTCACACCCGACGGCCAGTTCCTCCTGAAATGGGGCAGCCAGGGTGCAGGACCCGGGCAGTTCCTGACGGTCCACGGCATTGCCGCGGATCACGCTGGACGCATCTACGCAATCGACTACGGCGGAGGCGTCGCGAATCATCGCGTCGAAGTCTTCGACCTCAATGGCACTTTTCTTTTCCAGTTCGGAAGCTACGGCTCGGGACCCGGACAGTTCATGTCGATGGGCGACATTGGGGTAGACGCTGCTGGATATGTGTACGTCAGCGACCCAGATCTGCGGCGGGTCCAAGAGTTTGGCTCGGACGGCACTTTCCTTGCGATCTTGGGGGGCGAAGGAATCGGCGACGGCCAATTTCAAGTCCCGATGGGGATCGGCACTGATGACCAAGGGAACGTCTACGTCTGTGACAAGTCCTACTCGCGAATCCAAAAGTTTGGACCCGCCCCGGTCCCGGCTGCGAACGCCACGTGGGGACAGGTGAAGGCTCTCTACCGCGGTGACCGAGGTTTGGATCGACCCTAGACGGATCATCGCTTAGCCCGCTGCGAAACCCGGGGCTTGTAGGTTCGCTCGACTGGGCCTCTTTCGTCTTGATTCGGGCGTGGGGTGGCATCGACAGAACGGTGGGCACCTGAGACGACTATGGGCGCGTCAGGATCGTTCTGCGCGAGCTTCCGGCGACCTCGGCTAGGTAGATGGATCGTCCGGGTGAACATCGACGCGGGCAGTTCATGATTCCTTCCAAATCCCGCCCCCGCTACCAACTTCAGAAAGCACAGAGAGGGCCGGTGCGAGCCGGCCCTCTCTGTTTTCCGGACTGTCCGTCTTCTGTCCGTGTTCTCTGAAATCGCGTAAGGCAAGCCCGCGTTCCGTCGATCGGTACGCGTCTGTTACCATCCCAACTCCCTCGGGCGATAGTTCGTCGCCAGACGCTGCCTGCGGCCACAAAAAGATCAGACGGCGCTCCTCGAGGTCGTCCGCGAATGCGCACGCGAGGCACTTCTCATCACCCGTGTTCTCGGCACCGGTCTAATCCTGAGCTACGCTCACTTGCCAACTATCGCCGTGCCCAATACCTTCCTACAGTGAGGGCAGGCTAAAACGTGGAGGTTGAGCAGGAAATTCAGTGCCCCCGGCATCGTGCTCGTGACGTCACGTACCTCGGAAAGCTCTTTTTCACAGTGCGGACAAATGGGCGCGTGCTCTGCCTTCGTGATTTGAACTGTCATCTCGTTGCCCATGACGTTTCTCCCTCGGTTATCTAGCTGTGAGGTCGCCCCACTTTACAGGCAGCCAAGTATACCTCGCTCGCTCCCTTGGGAGCGGTGGTGGGCGTGCGCGTGATTATGCCCACGCTCCCAGGCGAGAGTAGCGGAGGGGCACTCGAGGCACCAACGGTGCAAGCTTGAGACCGCGGCCCTCACGAAGCTGACTGATGACCATGAAGCCCGCACCGGAGTCCCTGACTCGTTCCGACCAGGACGCGCTCCTCAGAGGCCGCCGCCGCCGAGGGCCCTCAAGAGGCTCTCCTCGTTTTTGTTTTTCAAACTGTCCGTGTTCTCCACAGGGATCAGCAACAGCGTGGTGGGATCGAGGAGACCGAAAGGCAGGTGACGACCTCCTTGAGAGGATCGGCGCTACGCCAGGTGCGGTCGCGGGGCGCATCGCAGCCTCTCGAGCCGGCGCCCGCCCACGGTGGGTTGGCGCACGAAAGTCAGTCCAGGACCTCCACGCGGCCCGTATCCAGGTCGTAGCGTGCGCCGACGACTTTGAGCTTGCCCGCCTTGACGCGCTCGGACAGGAGAGGGTCGGCTTTTTGTAGTTGTTCGACCACTTCTCGCACTTGAGCGCGCACGGTGTTGTCCACGGCATCGCCGGCCTGGCTCATGGCCTTGGCTACGGCAGGCTTGATGGCGTCAAGCACGGCGGGGAGATGAGCCGGGGCCTCTCCTCCGGCGACCGCGGCGCCAACCGCGCCGCACCGTTCGTGGCCGAGCACCAGAATCAGCGAGGGCCCAAGATGCTCTACCGCATATTCGATGCTGCCCAGGCCGACCTCGTCCACAACATGTCCCGCCGATCGCACTACGAAGATGTCGCCCAAGCCTTGATCAAAGACGACCTCCGGGCCCACTCGGGAATCCGAGCAACTCACGAGAATCGCGAAGGGCTTCTGCCCTTCTGCCACCTCAGCCAGTCTCTTGGCGCTCTTCGAGGATACGGTCACTTTGCCCGCCACGAATCGCGCATTGCCATCTTGCAGCCGTTTGAGTGGCTGTTCGTACTTGGTCGTGGTGGTTACGGAGGCCGAAGCCGCACTCGCACTGACTAGCAGCGCGGCGGCAAGAGCAATGGCTATCGTGCGGGTGCTGTGTCGATTGGTGATGGTGTTGTGTGTTGCGGGCATGTTCTGTCCTCTCCGTATTGTACTTGGGCTTGTGAACGACGAGCTGTGCAACCGTGCATTTCCGCTTTTTACTGACCCCCGCCCGCGTTCTATCGCTCGTCCCATCACGTGATGTGCCCCACGGTCAAAGGCGACTACGCGCGGTCGTGGTGCCTGCGCGCAATGGCTGCGCACACTGCTGAAAGGCCAAACCCTAACCGGGCTCCGTGAGGAGCCCGGTCCGAGCGTGTTGCGTTATTGGCTGCTCAGTGCGGTCTTCCGACCGGCTGGAGCGCCAACGCGTTCTCGAGATTGCGCTGGACGACCGACCAGTCAAGGTTCTCCAAGAGCGCGTGGATGTATATGATCCGGTCGTTCCCGAACTCGGAGGTGCTCGAGTGCTCGGAAACCTCCATGACGATCACCGGAGCGACGTTCCACACGGTGAGCTTCTCCGGGGTGTCCCCCAGCATGCAGACGAACCTTTTGAGATCGAGGTCGTAGACGAGCGCCGCCCAGCCACGCGAGGCGAATGCCGTAGCCGTGAACTCGTCCAGGAAGCCCTGGTACGAGCCGAAGTCGCGCGTCAACATCTCCGCCAGGGTGCCCTGCGGCTTGCCGTCCTTGCCACCGAGCTGCGAGAAGAAGATCTCGTAACTCTTCGCCGCTGCCAGGGCCGCCGGAAGCTCGACCTTGAGCGCCCGGAACTCGCTGTAGACCGGGTGAGCCGCCGTGCGGTCGGCCTTGGCCAAGCGGTCCAGAATCTCGTTCGTCTTGGCGACGTAGCCCCGGTAGTTCTCGTGGTGGTCTTCCATCGTTTTGGCCGAAATGCCCTTCAGTTCGCGGATGGCCGCGAACTTCTTGGTCTCGATATGCAGGTTGGTGTTCATGATCGAAAGTCTCCTTTTGTCCGGATGTGGTTGGTATCGGTTCGAGTGGGGCTCGCGCGGTTTGTGCGAGCCGTGGTTCACCTCAACGACCACCCGAGGGGGGACCGCGGATGCCGTGCGCCTCGTACTGGTCGCCCGGAGTCAATAGATGGACCTCGGAGACGGCGCCAGCAAACTGCAGCGCCCCACTGCCGCCTCGCTCTGCCATCGCCACCACGGCCGACGCCGAGTGCGTTCCCTGGCTACGAGGGGAGATCCCTGCGCGCACCGCTCGGCGCCAAAGCGCGTCTTTTCCGGAGCCGGGGGCTTGGGTCAACTCGCCCGCCCGGGCAGGGACGAGCGACGGGAACTGCCAGGGAATCGTATGAGACGCCAGCGCTGCGCTGATTGCGGTGAGTTGCGAGTGGTGCGGGACGCCGCGGTCGTTGGGCGCGACGGACCCCGGCACACGTGCCAGCTTGATATCCGCCTCGCCCGCGGGCGCGTGACCTGGTGCCCCCCATGCCAGCCCGGCTGCAGCAAAGAGGGCGGCCAGCGGCAGAAACCGGGCAGAGGAAGCGAAGCCGTCTGCCCGGTGGACCAGCCTCCTCTGCCGATCACGCCTTCTCGTCCATGCTTGCATGCTTCATCCCTCGTTTTCACGACACGGTCGCTGGACGCGCACTTACGGTTGCTACGTTTCGCGCAGTCCCGGCCGCGTACCGACATGCCGGTCGGCTCATCGGCGAGACCCTCACTGCGTCCGGCAAGAGGGAGAATCGGCGATGAGTGTGTCTTAGACAAAGTAGGAAGTTTGGAGGATATACCTCGTTAATCCCGCGGTATGCTCCAGGTATGGAATGGCCAACTACCACCAACCGCTCTACTTCGGCTCGAGAAGGGAGGGTCGCACCATGAATATGACAATCGTCGTGACCACTCCGGTTTCGCAGGGGAGGAACGACTGGCCCGCGGGTGCATCGGGCCACGCATCGGCAATCTGCGACACCTGCACGACCGCACTGATTCTTTAGTCCGCTTCCGCTCGCAATGCGCAAGCCACAAAAGCGAGAGGCCAATCAAGCCCGGGCCGGAGCGAGAGACGTGGCTTGTCATTCTGGCGCCCGCGGCCGGCCGCGACCGCGGTCACAACCCTCGATAGACATCCGTTCTGAGATACATGAGTCCGCTGTCGGCCATCAGAGTGACCACCGTCGCATCCTTGCCGAGCCGCTTCGCGACGTCCCCGTGCCCCCGCCCGCATACTCGACGACGATGTCGCCGGGATTGAGGCGGCCGTCCAGCTCGGCCCGCTCGATCACGGCGAGCGCCATCCGGTCCATGACGCGGCCGGTGAGATTCTCCCACTCGAGCTTGGCGAGGAGGCTTGCGCAGCGGGGCGGGACCACGTTTCGAAGCTGGATGAGAGAGGTGTTGCCGATGGCCTGAAAGACGTTCACGGGAACAGAATTCTAGCGATTCTCCAAATTGGCTACATCCATGAGGTGTCAGGCCTGCTTCGGCGGGTTGTCCTCGGCGACACGCGGAAGCGGCCGGGAGATCGCCGGGTCGTCTGCCGCATCCGCGGACCCCTCGACCGAGGATACGACCGCCTTCAGGCACTCGGCCCACTCGTCTTCCTTCTTCTTGAGCGTGAACGCGGCCGGCGCCGCGTTCGGTCCCGGGATGGCCGAGCCCTTTGCGTCCTCCGCCGCGACGCCCGCGGCGCCGGCGTCCTCCATGCGGATCTTGAGGCGCAAGTTGTTCGCGCTGTCGGCCTGCGTCAGCGCCTCCTCGAGCGCGATCTTCCCGTCGCGATAGAGTTGATAAAGCGCCTGGTCGAACGATTGCGAGCCATCGAGCACGTTCTGCTCGATCGCCGCCTTCATCTCCTCGATCGCGCCCTTGGCGACCAGGTCCGCGATGCGCGGCGTGTTCATCATGATCTCGATCGCCGCCACCCGGCCCTTGCTGTCGGCGAGCGGCACCAGCCGCTGCGAGACGATACCGCGCAGGTTGAGCGCGAGCTGGCCAAAGAGCTGTTCGTGCGCCTCGTGCGGGAAGAAATTCATCACGCGCTCGACTGCCTGGTTCGCGTTGTTCGCATGCAGCGTTCCGAGCACGAGGTGACCGGTCTCCGCGAAGTGAATCGCGGCGGACACGGTCTCGAGGTCGCGCATCTCGCCGATCAGGATCACGTCGGGCGCCTGCCTGAGTGCGCTCTTGAGCGCCGCCCCGAACGACTCCGTGTCGACGCCGATCTCGCGCTGGGTTACGACGCAGCCCTTGTGAGGGTGCACGAACTCGATCGGGTCCTCGATCGTCAGGATGTGTCCGCGCGTCAGCTTGTTACGGTGGTCGAGCAGCGCGGCGAGCGTGGTCGACTTGCCTGAGCCCGTCGCGCCGGTGATGAGGATGAGGCCGCGCTTCTCGAGGATCAGCCGCCGGAGCGAGTCCGGCAGTCCCAGCTCGTCGGCCGACGGGAAGTCGATCCGGATCAGGCGCGCCACCAGGCCCATCTGGCCGCGCTGCCGGAACACGTTCAGGCGAAAGCGCCCCACCCCCGCAACGAAGCGCGCGGTGTTGAGCTCGTGGCAGCGATCGAACTCGGCCAGGTCCTCGGGCGCGATCGCGTCGCGCAGGATGGTCTCGACCGCTTCGCCGTCGAGTGCCTGGTCGCCGTGCGGCAGGGTCGCGCCGTCGACGCGAAACAGCGGCGGCGACTCGGCAGTCAGATAGAGGTCCGACCCGTTCCGCCGATGAAGCTCGGTCAGCAGATCGTCGAGGTTCATCCGCGCTGGAACAGTCCGGGCTTTTTGGGCGGCTCGGGATTGAGGTACGGATTGACCGGGCGCGGCGACCCGGCGGCCGGGGACGAGCCGGGGGCCTGCGCGGGCGTCGCGGCGGGTCCGCCCACGGCGCCCTCGAACAGCTTCGGGTTGGCGGACTTGCGCATCGCCTCCTCGCGCGAGAGCCGGCCCTGCATGACCAGGTCGCGCAGCGACTGGTCGAGGCTCTGCATTCCGTGCGACGCGCCGGTCTGGATCACC
>JBKJOC010000412.1:0-8875 GCA_046595725.1 Candidatus Eiseniibacteriota bacterium | reverse complement strand
CTGGATCGCCGGGAAGAGCGTCATGTGCGCGCCCGAGAGGATCGAGAGCGCGACCACGTCGACGTCCTCCTGGATCGCCGCCTCGACGATCTGCTCGGGCGTCTGGTGGAGCCCGGTATAGATCACCTCGAAGCCCGCGTCGCGAAACGACGCCGCCACCACCTTGGCGCCGCGATCGTGTCCATCGAGGCCCGGCTTTGCCACCAGCACGCGGATCTTGGGATTCATCGTCAGCGGGACCTTTCGAAAGGGGCCCGGAGCCTGGTCCGGACCCTGAGTCTAAATGCCATTGCATGATTCGGCGTAGCCGTGCTCCTGAGTCGGTGCGCCGGGTACCAGGAATCGTTGAAGCCCGGAGAGCGAGCGAAAGGCCCATGACGAGCATCGCCCTGGACCCTTCGGCCTGGCCGGCTGGCGCCCCCTAGCGCTCAAGCACGATTACCTTGCGCTCACTGTGCCACTCTCCGGCGACCATCCGGTAGAAGTAGACGCCCGCGCGAACCCTAGACCCTGCGTCGTCGCGACCATCCCAAATCACCTCGTGGAGCCCCGCCGCCTCATCGCCTCCGCCCAGTGTGCGCATTCGGCGGCCGGCAGCGTTATAAATCGTGACCACCGCCCGGGCGTCTCGCGCCAGACTGTAACGGATCTGCACCTCTCCCGAGCTCGGATTGGGAACGGCGGGTTCAAGGGCGTAGGCAACCGAGGGTTCTGAGACCCGCTTGATGGGGCCCGCCACGCTGCTCGAAGCAAGCGTCGTTGTGCCCACCCGGGTCAGGAGAACCAGGTCTCGAGTTTCCCGGCCGGAATCGCGCTGGTCTCGAAGTCCAGTTCGAGCCCTTCATTTCCCGCCAGGGGGTTCGTGCCGCCGCCACTCGAACTGACCGCGCTTCGCACATCCCCCAGTCGGCTGTGATCCGCGCGGAGGAGGGCCAAGGCCTGCGGCGCCGCATTCCCTGCGATCGAAAGCCGCTCGAGCGAAGTGACGGTCACGTCCGAGAGGAAGATGAGGCGCATGGTAGGGCTTCCTTCCGAGGACACCGCGTAACGATCCGAGGTCTGTCGCGGGTGAACGTGCGCGACGTCCCGCCAGGCTCCGCCCTCCAGCGCCTGGACCAGGATGCCCGTCGAATCTCCCGGAACGCCCGCGATGGATCCGGCCGACTGAATGACCAGGCCGACGTTTGCGCTCGAGCTTCCCCCGAGCGTGATGACCAGCTGCTGGCCACGGGTTGCCCGGTAGGCTACCGGGCTCGATCCATTGAGCAGCGCAAGCGCGTCCCCGCCCGATCCGTCGACGACCGAGGCCAGGGCGCCTGGGCTGCCCAGCAGAACGCGATCCGGCGAAGCATAGAGACGTGCCTCAGGGTCATGATCGACCGCTCCGAGGCTCACCTGGTCGAGGTCCACGTTGCCTCGCCCCGAATTCAATAGCCGGAGCCGATAGCGCCCCGGATCCAGGAGAGGACTCCCCTTCACCTGATACTGGTCGACGGTGCCTTGTCCGGCCGATTCCCAGAGCACCGTATTCTCCGGACTCCAACCGCCGCCACCCCAGCCCTGCGCGAACAATCCCCCGCCGTCGCAAAGGACCGCCGTCGAGCCCGAACACTGCCTCTGGGCACTCGCAATCGTCAAGGTGTTCACGGCGGACCAGGTGTACTTGTCGTCCCGCGTCTTGATCGCGAAGTAGTACCGCGTGCAGGATTGGAGGCTATCGACCTCGAGACAGTGGACCGTCCCTGGCACACCAGGCGCAGGCACGTTCGTTGTGATTTTCATTGCGACATCGAAGGTGCCCGCCGTGATGGGCAATGTGGACCGCCGGATGTCAAAGGCGCTCGCCGTCCCGCAATTCCCGTCGTCCCCCGGTGCCGTCCAGGTGAGCTTGATCGAATACCTCCCGGTCAGCGGGTCCGCCGTCAGATCGGAGATCGCGGCCGGCGCAACCGCGTCGCAGTCGTCAAGCACGGGTTGCGAGCTGACGGTCATCCATCGCCCGATCGAGGGCACCCCGTTCTTCAAGATGAAGAGCAGGTAGTAACCTGCGGGAGCGGTGTCGGCATCGGACGGGGCATCGACGATCAACTGTTCCCCGCAACGGTCGCGAATCGTGAGCGGAATGTAGCGCTGGTTCTCATCGAAGGCGTGGGTCGTCGCTCCCGGCCGGAGCATGCAGACGCTCGCGATTGTGGCCGGATCGGAGGTGCAGATCGTGAACCGGCTTCCGTAGGACACCGTGTCGGGCGCCCCGGAGACGATCGGGCGCGGGGCCAGGGTCCCGTCGGTGTTGAAGAGATAGGGCGGGCAGAACACCTCGAACTTATCCTTGTGGCCCGCATACTCGCCGCCGCCGCTGAGCACTCTTCCGTCGGGCAAAAGGAGCGCAGTCGAATGGTAACCTCGAAAGCTCCCCTGGGGGGCCAACGTCGTCGAGTCCTCCCAGGCTCCGACCCCGCCGGCGAGATTCGGGTCCCAGCGCTGCGGGCGGCGAACGGGATTGGAATAGTCGTCGGTTTTGAAGCCCTGTTGTCCACCGACCGCGAGCACCGTGCCATCTGGGGTCAGCACCAGGTTGTGGAAGTTTCTGGGAATGAGAGTGCCACCTGCGGAGACCCAGCTATTAGTGGTGTTCGTCACATCCAGCGTCTTGGTGGTGCCGACGACGACGAGCGCGAAACTGCCTCCGGCCGCCATGATCCTTCCGGGCCGGTACAACACTGCCGCTTCCGGCCGGAAACCGATGGCTGCACTGGGCAACTTCTGCCAGCTCCCGGCGGGCTGCCCGGCGGCGGGCAGATCAAGCCGGTAGGTGTTCCCGTCGATGGCCAACGCCACCACCCGGCCCCCGGCCGTGCTGCTGCCCGGAACGGCAAAGGTGATCGGGTAGAGATCTTGGAGCAGGGTTGTCGATGGGCTCGCCTGCCACACCCCGCTCGCGGGGTTGTAGATCTCGGCGACCCGCGCAAACGTGTTGACGCCGTCGAGCATGGCCGTCTGCCGGGAGAGATTGAACTCGGCAACCTTCCACTGCTTCCAGGCGGGAGCGGTTTCCCAGGGATCCACCACGTAGGTGAACCGGTCGGTCGGACCGGCGCTCGTCTCACCACCGAAGAGGTAGATCAGCCCGTAGCTGGATCCCTGATCCGCATCGAAGATCATGCTGTGACGGGCGCGTGCGCCCGGAGCCGGGGAGCCGGTGACCGTCTTGCGCTCCCATCCCACGTGGCCGTCGTCCTCGAAGGTCCAGAGCATCCAGAGTTCGTCCGAGTACGCGGTGCCGCCGAGCGCTCCACCGTACATGTAGCTGACGTGGCCCTTCCTGGTGGTTCCGGCGAGGGTCCGGACCTTCGGGTCCCAGATCAACGTATGGCCGGATCGTGGTGCGGGGTCGGGCACCCCGGGCTGAATATCGTCCACGATCATCTGATGCCAAGCGGCGTTGTTCGGGGCCTGCGCATCGAATCGGAGCTCCCAGACCTGCTGGTCGCTGGGCGGCTGTCCCGCCACGCTCGTGCCGCCGAAGACGATCATGCGGTTGACAGTCGTGGGCGTGCCACCGACCGGAACCGTGTTCGTCTCGTAGAAGGCGGTGTGGCCGAATCGTGTGGGGGGAGTGGAGCCGCCGACAGTCATCGAGAACCACTTGTAAGCACCTTGATCCCTGACCAGCCGGCGCACGTCTGAAAGGGGGGCGTTGTTGAGTTGAGTCCGCCGTAAACAACCATCATGCTGTTGAGCGCGGCGACCGCGGTGTGCTCACTCCGTCTGGCTGGCGGATCCGTCGGAGCCCTTTTCTCCCACTGGTAACGGTAGTCCGCGCCGGTCGTGTTGTCGTCGCGCCGCAGAAACCAAGTGTCTTGCAGAGGGCCGGTGCCATCGCGGCCCCCGAAGATCACGATACGCTCGAACCCCGGGACCGACCGCATGTCGACCGCCGTGTGGCCCTCGCGGACAGCGGGGCGCTGGCTTGTCAGGAGATCGGCGTCGGGCATGACCGTAAGGTCCCAGCCCCCGTCCTTGACGGGCGCGAAGCGGTATAGCGAGTCGCCCACGGGGCTCGCCGGCAGGACTCCGTCCCGCTTTCCTCCGAAGAGGAGGTGCTGATGGTGTTTGTTTCCGGAAGTCACGAGGACCCGGCCTTCCCGGAGCGCGGTCGCAGTGGGATACCATCGCCAGTCCGCCATGTTGCCGGGATCGCTCCAGGCCCCCACGATAGAGCCCGAGCCTGGGGTGAAGATTCGGGCCTTCTTCTCCCCGAAGAAGCCCGTGACCGGGTCGTTCCCCCCGGGCACGAGGAGCCGGCCATCGGGAAGCGGCACGTTCCCCGCGCAGAAAATGTCGACGTTCGATTTGGGCAAGCCCAAGTCAATGAAGCCCGACGGAAACGCGAGGCAGTCGTTGTCGTTGGCGTTCCAGCCCCACTGGGTTCCGTGAAGCCGGAGGGGTTTCTCGACGCTCCACCACAGGATGCGGCTATGGTAGGGGTTCCCGTCGCCGGGAAGCAGGACCATGTGAATCGCGTATCGATTGGGATCATCGACCCCCGGAAAGCTCTCGGGGGGCGACCACCTGCCCGTGGTCGCTTGGGCGAATGCACTTGTCGGGACGGCCGTCATGGCGGCGACCATGGCCGTGGCACAAAGGCGATTCGCGAAGGTCGGCTTGACTCTCGCCGATCGACGGCTCGGGGAGGACATGGGCAGCCTCCTTGAAGGCGGGGATTGGAATTTGAGAGGGCTTCGGGCGACCCCTTGATCAAAGACAGGGCAAATGAGGGTGGTGGGCGGTCGCGGACAGATAAGCTGGTCTCCCACCCGGCGACGTGTCAAGATCATTCTTCAATTTCCGGAGCGCGTGTGATTCCGGTCCGAACCCTCCTTCGAGACTCTGGCCGAATCGGACGTCCCCTCTTCAGCCCCCATTCGTGTGGATGTGATGATGCGCTGGCCCGTCCTTGTCTCGATTGCCGCGGTGCACTTTCTGCTCGCGCGCCCTGCCGCAGCCCAGTGGCCGCCGGACGGATTGGCCGTTTGCGGAACCGAGTGCGTCGCATATCGCCCGATGATCCTTCCCGATGGCACAGGCGGGGCTTTCCTTGCCTGGATCGACTTGCGCTCGTCCAGCCAGACTGAAAGCGACGTTTACGCTCAGCGAATCACGGCTGAGGGAAAAATTGCGCCCGGTTGGCCACTCGGCGGGCTCGCTGTCTGCACGCTGCCGAAGCAGCAGGAAATCGAAGCAATTGCCTCGGATGGTCAGGGAGGCCTGCTCCTCGTGTGGGTTGACTTCCGGAATTCAGAGACGACATCGGAGGATGCCTACGCCCAGCGCATCATGGCGGATGGCACGATCGCCCCGGGCTGGCCTGTGAACGGAACCCCGGTGAGCCGGGCCCTGGACTTCCAATCGTGTCCAGCCATCACATCGGACGGGCAGGGTGGCGCCTACGTAGCATGGGAGGATTGGCGGGACTATTCGCTCCTTCAGGAGACCAATGTCTATGCGCAACACCTGACCGCGACCGGCGCAGTCGCCGAGAACTGGCAGGCAGACGGTTTGCCCGTCTGCACATTGAACAGCGGGTCGACGGTAGGAGCACTCTCCGACGGTGCGGGAGGAATGATCGCCGTCTGGACCGACGCGCGCCGAGGCGGGGTGCAAGGCGGAGGACTGGACGTCTATGCACAGCGCCTTCATGCGGACGGCACACGAGCCCCCGGCTGGCTGCAAAATGGCATGAAGGTCGCACCCGATCGTGGGGCCAGCACTCAGCTTGTCTTCGATGGAGCGGGCGGCTTCTACGTCGGATGCATACTTTTCGATTCGGGATTCTTGGAAGAGGTGGAATACACCGCACAACGCTTTATGTTGACCGGCTCGATCGCTCCGGGATGGCCCGCCGCCGGTGCTCCCGTCTGCAGAGCACCCGGGGTTCGCCAAAACCTGCAACTGGCGAGTGACGGCCTCGGGGGCTTGCTCCTAGCTTGGTACGACTATCGGACGCCGCTGGGCGGGAGCGACATCTACGCGGCGCGCATGCTTCCGAATGGAACGCGGGCGCCGGACTGGACGCTGGACGGCACGCTGGTGAGCGACCCGACGCAAGGGCTCGAGTTCGAGGTGAATATCGCCCCCGATGGGCTCGGCGGGGCATACGTGGCGTGGGAATGGGAGACAAACTTCGGACGGCCCTCGCGTATCCAGCACTTGAACGCGAACGGAGCGGTTGCCACAGGGTGGCCACAATATGGCTTTCGAGTGGCAGGGACGACCAGCCAGTTCACGCCTCGCCTGGCTACGGACGGCGCCGGCGGGGTAACTGTCGCTTGGGAGGAAGGAGGTGTCGGAGGATTGGTCGGGATATACGCCAAACGTTTTAACATCGATGGTCCGGTGCCCGCGCTCCTCTCCCTGGTCGACGCACAAGCCACCGAAGCCGGGGTCGTGCTTTCCTGGTTCGGGGTCGGCGCCGAAAATTTGATCACGAGTGTCGAGAGGCGCACGGCAGAAAGTGGCTGGGTGACTCTCGGTCCCGCCACCGCGCAGGGACCGGGTTCCCTCCGCTACGAGGACCGCACGGTCGTGCCGGGGTCGCGTTACGCATACCGCCTCGCCTATCAGAGAGAGGGAGCCGCCCAGGTCACACCCGAGACGTGGGTGGACGTACCAGGCCTTGCCCTGAGCCTCGCCGGCTTTCAGCCGAATCCCGCGCGCGGGCGAGCCCTCGTGCGGCTCACGCTCCCGAACGCCACGCCCGCCACGCTCGAAGCGCTCGATGTGCGGGGCAGGATCCTGGGGTCGAGGGCGGTGGGCTCCCTCGGACCCGGCACTCACGCCGTCGAGCTCGATACGTTCGGCCCGCTCAGGCCCGGGATCTATTGGCTCAGGCTTACGCAGGCGGGCCACGTCGTGACCGCCAAGGGGATCGTTCTGCCGTGACCGGCACCGCGCAGTGGGATCGACTGCTCAAGTCGTTTCGGTAGCGAGCCCTCACATCCCCGGCGGGTGTGGCGGCGGTACAAGCGCTGCCCGAATCTGAGCTTGCTTCCTTCCAGCGGTGCGCGATCCGCAATCATGCCTCATCAGGCAAACGCACTTAGAACTCGGCCGGCTCGTGGTAGTCGCCGAAGTGGACGCGCATCGCATTCCGGATCTCGCCCTCGGTCCCGTAGGCGCGCGCGGCGTCGATGATCAGCGGCACCAGGTTCTTCGACGGATCGGGGCAGGCGTCGGTCAGCGTCTTGAGGCGGCGCGCAAGCAGGTCGTTGTCGCGCGTCTCGCGCATGCGCTTGAGCGCCGCCACCTGGTCCTTCTCGACCTGCGGGTCGATGTAGAGGATCGGGATCTCGGTCTTCTCGTCGGCCTCGATGAAGTCGTTGACGCCGACGATGATCCGCTGCTTGCGCTCGATCTCCTGCTGGTAGCGATAGCTGGCGTGGTGGATCTCGCGCTGGAACCAGCCCTTCTCGATCGCCGCCACCGTGCCGCCCTGGGCGTCGATCAAGGCGAAGATCTCCTCCGCCTGCTGCTCGATCCGGTTGGTCAATGACTCGACGAAGTAGGAGCCCGCGAGCGGGTCCACGGTGCTGGTCACGCCCATCTCGTAGGCCAGGATCTGCTGGGTGCGCAGGGCGATCTTGACCGCCTTGTCGCTCGGCAGCGCGAGCACCTCGTCCATCGAGTTGGTGTGCAGCGACTGCGTGCCGCCGAGCACGCCGGCGAGACCCTCGATCGCGGTGCGCACGATGTTGTTCTCGGGCTGCTGCGCGGTCAGCGAGCAGCCGGCGGTCTGGGTGTGGAAGCGCATCAGCCAGCTCTCGGGCTTCTTCGCCTTGTAGACATCGCGCATGTGGCGCGCCCAAATCCGGCGCGCCGCCCGGTACTTCGCGATCTCCTCGAAGAAGTCGAGGTGGGCGTTGAAGAAGAACGACAGCCGGGGCGCGAACGAGTCGACGTCCATGCCGGCCTTGATGCATTCCTCGACGTAGGTGAAACCATCCTTGAGCGTGAACGCCAGCTCCTGGGCGGCGGTCGAGCCGGCCTCCCTGATGTGATAGCCCGAGACCGAGATCGAGTTCCACTTCGGCATGTGCTCGGTCGCGAACTTGACCGTGTCGACCACCAGCCGGAGCGCGGGCCGGGGCGGATAGCACCAGCACTTCTGAGCGATGAACTCCTTGAAGCAGTCGTTCTGGAGCGTGCCGCCGAGTTGCGCAAGCCCCACGCCCTGCTTCTCGGCGTTCGCCAGGAAGAGTCCCCACACGATCGCCGCCGGGCCGTTGATCGTCATCGAGGTCGTGACCTTCGAAAGGTCGATGCCCTCGAACAGCGTCGCCATGTCGGCCATCGAGTCCATCGCGACGCCGCACACGCCGACCTCGCCGAGCGAGCGCGGGTCGTCGGAGTCGAAGCCCATCAGGGTCGGCACGTCGAACGCGACCGAGAGCCCGTCCTGCCCGTGGGAGAGGAGGTAGTGGAAGCGCTGGTTGGTGTCCTTCGCGTTACCGAAGCCGGCGAACTGCCGCATCGTCCACAGGCGCCCGCGGTACATGTTCTGGCGGATGCCGCGCGTATACGGGTACTCGCCGGGGAAGCCCAGGTCCTTCTCGTAGTCGAAGCCCGCCAGGTCGACCGGCGTGTAGAGCGGCTTGACCGGATCGCCCGAGATGGTCTCGAACAGGTCGTCGCGCTCGAGCTTCGCGCGCGCCGGCGTGCGCTGCGCCCACTGCGCCGCGGCCTGGGCGATGCGCTCGAGTTCGGGCGTGAGCGGGCGCCCCGGCCCGTTCGCGCCGGGTGCGGGGGCGCCGGTGCCGGCCGCCTGGGCGTTGCGCGTCGATTCGTTCATGGCAGATCTCCCTTGGGTCCCGGCCAG
>JBKJOC010000301.1:0-3460 GCA_046595725.1 Candidatus Eiseniibacteriota bacterium | reverse complement strand
CGATTGCGATCCGTATTCTCCGTAGGAATCTTCCTGCAACCCGTACCAGCCACCAGGATCAGACCGATCAAGGCAACAAAAACCCCTGCGCTCCAACGCATGCAGCGTCCTCCAATACCAACTCAGTTTGGTCCCGGTGTGGGAAGACCATAGCAACCCGTGAAAACAAGTGTCAAGCGGCGATGCCCCGGAAAGTACGGTGAACGTGCGATTTGGCTCTTCGGCGGGTGAGGAGGGGTGAGGGGGCCGGGGGCTCAGACAGGTCCTCGGAACGCGATGGCATCCATGGCTCGAGTCGAAGGCTTTCCAGCGCGTTCCTGCGGAACTCGCCCCCGGCCACCTCACCCCTCCTCGCCGGTCGGTAGGGCCGATGCGTTCAAGAATTCCGAGTTGGTTCCTCGGGAACAATTGAGAATGCCTTTACGATGCGCGTGCCATGGATTTGATTGCGACGGGCCGTTGCGACTGCGCTCGGCGTGATCGAGGGCCAGGCATAAAAAAAGCGGGGGGCTGGCTGCGCCCCCCGCTCCGTGCTGCTTTCCGGTTCGGTTACTCCGAGGAGTTCGCGCCGAGAAGGATCATCTTCTGAGCCTTCGACGAGTTCTTCACGAAGTCGATGCCGTCGATCGCGTAGAAGTACACACCAGCGGTGGCCTTCGCGCCATTCGACATCGCGCCGTTCCAGATGATGTTGTTCGGTCCTTCGACACCCTTCTTCGAGAAGTTCGCGACTTCGCGTCCCGCAACGTTGTAGATGCGGACCGTGACGTCCTGAGCCTTCGCGAGCGTGAAGCGCAGGGTGACGTTGCGACCGGCGAACGCCGGGTTCGGGAACGAGCCGAGGTTCACGTTGGTGAACCGGCCGCCATCGACCCCAGGCAGATCACCCACACCAATGACCGGACCACGACGGGCGCAGATCTGGAAGTGACCGGTAACGGCGTCGTCGAACCATGCAATGCGACCCACGTCCGTACCCGGCAGAGTAGCGATCTGGCCGAGGTTGGCATAGTTGCCGCGGAGGTTCGACAGGTCGAAACCGTCGATCAGCGTCCGGAAGTCGCGCGCGGCACCCGTCGGGCGATAAACCGACGCGGTCCACGGGCCAGGTCCGAGGTTCTGGTACTGCGCGCCTTCAGCCGCACCGTCCACGGTCGGAATGACCAAGAGGACGTCCGCGAGCAGGAGGCAGCTGTGCGAGAAGCCGTACACGCGACCCGGGTGGGCCCACGGGGCGGTCGGCAGGAAGCCAACCGTCGTCGCAGCCGAGCCCGAGAACGCCTTGTAGTTGCCGGACGTCAGATCCGAACCAAAGTTGTTCGTCAGGAACGGATACATGATCGTGCCGTTGTCCGAGTTCAGGGCGCCGTCTTCCATGATGCCGTCGCCGCTCAGCCACATACCGCGGCGGTTGGCAGGCGTTGCACCAGCGAGGAAGCCGTCGTAGAGCGCGATGTCGTTCGCGCCTTCCTGCGCATCGAATCCGTCCTGCAGCGTGCTGGAGCTCAGGTCGCCCGCCAGGTGGAGCACGGTCGAATAGAGCGAAGCCAGCTGCGCGGCCGAAGGACCCGACTTGTCGCCCTTGGTCGCGATGGCGCCGACGTTGACGGCGAAACGAACGCCAGGGTGACCCGCTTCGCCCGACTCCGACGCGCGAATGTCGTAGTGATCGAAGTTGAGGCCGTACTGGCCGAGGTTGGCCGCAACGAAGCCGGCCGGGTTCTCGGTGTCCGCCGCCGGACCCAGGCGCTTCCAGCCCTGCGTCGCGCCGTTGTTCTTGCCGTAGCCGAGCGAGTCGGCAGCGCCGCGATACTGCGGGTCGGCGCCACGGCGATCGTTGCCGTCAACCATGAGCAGGCAGGCGAGGCCGGCGCCGCCGAAGCGGGTCGACTTCCACATGTCAGGAAGAACGTCAACGTTCGACCAACGCTCCTGGTCGAAGTCCGGATTCGAGCCCGCGTCCTGCACCGCCACGTTGGTCGTGTCGAACAGGATGGTGACGTTCGCGGGATTCTCGAGCAGCGTGCGACGCACGAAATACTCGATGTGCGTGCCCGGCGTGAAGGTGCCGTCCGGGAGGATCTTCGTGTTTTCCTTCGTCGTGGTGATCGCCGGGCTGCCATTGTTGGCAGTGGCATAGGGGGCGAGCGGCGCGCCGCTGCAATCCAGGTTGGCATTGTCGGTCGAGCCGGCCGGATCGACGAGGAAGCACAGGTTGTGCGTGATGCCGAGCGTGCTGCGAAGTCCACCAGCCTCATACTCGCTTTCGTGCAGCGTACCGGACCAGACCGGGGAGCCCGGCCCACCGATACCACGCGAGGTGATCTGGTAGAGGTTCACGTCCGCTGAGTCCATGCGGGCGGAGTTCCAGGCATCGCGATTCCAGAACGCGCCGTGGCCGGTGCCACCGCCCGTGCCGTACGGACCGTTGTTGGCCTTGTACGACGCCCAGAAAGGCTTCGCCGGATCCAGCGCCGAGGCACGGTCGCCCTTGACGGTGTAGCTGCCCGGGCCCGGATCGATGCGGAAGATCAGGTCCATGCGAACGCCCGACGCAATGCCATCACCGACGAACGGCGAGTTGATCAGGATCGAGTCGCCCGCAACCACACCCTTCGCGTTCGCCGGAGCCACGATGTTGAGACCCGTGGTCATCAGCGCGGTGGTGGTGTCGAACGAGGCATTGTCACCCGGGGTGACGCCTTCGTTGAACGGGAACTGATCCTGATACTTGTTCCAGATCTCCTGCGAGAGCGCAGGAGCGTCGCCGCCGCGCACGAGACCGACGCGGACGTTATCGAAGTACGTACCGCGCGTGTTGCCCAGGTTCGTGCCGCCGAAACGCCAGCCCTGAGAGATCGTGGTGACGAACACCCGGATCGAATCCGTCGTGCCGCCCGGCATGCCGGTGGCCGACAGGTTGTTCAGGTCGCGGATGCAGAACGGATCAGGCTGGAACACGATGAACGGATAGGTCTGCCACGGCGACCAGCAACGATTGCCCGACTGCGGCTGGATCGAAGCAGGGCTGTGGTAGCGTCCGCCGAACTGCCAGAAGATCGACTCATCCAGGCTCATGAAGCCCGAATAGATGTCGTAGTCCTCGACCACCGAAGTACGCGCCGCCGTCTGCTGATCGATGCCCTGGGTGTTCTTCGTGCCCGGGGCCGCGGTGCGAACGGCGAGGTTGATCGTCGGCGATTCCATCATCTGGCGATATTCGATCGCGATCCTGTTGCTGTTATCCGCGTCGCCCGCGACCAGGACGTTGCCTGAGAGGTTGCAGCGGCGCGTCGCCGCGCCCACCGCACCGCAGAGGTCCTCGTAGAGGAGCGTCGCGATATTCGCGACATGGAAGAAGGTCGCCGGCGGCTTGCCGGTCGTGACCCACGGGGTGCCCGAGAGGGCGATGTTGCCGGCCAGTGAACGCGCCGTGACGTCGCCCGCGGTCTCGAAGCCG
>JBKJOC010000121.1:0-4329 GCA_046595725.1 Candidatus Eiseniibacteriota bacterium | reverse complement strand
GGGCAAGACCACCCTGCTCAAGGTCCTGCTGGGCGAGTACAAGCCCGAGGTGGGCAACCGGGTGCTCGCCCGGGGGACCCGGCTGGGCTACCTGCCCCAGGAAGCGGCCGAGAAGTTCGAGGGCACGGTGCTCGATCGGGCCCTCGAGGCCCACCGCGCCACGCTCGACATGCGGGAGGAACTCGACCTCCTCCACCAGCGGCTTGCCGGCATCGGGCAGGAGGACCCGAATCTCGAGGCGTTGCTCGAGCGCTCGGGGGAGCTCCAGCACCACCTCGACATGGCGGACGAGCACGTGCTCGAACCCGAGGCCCGCCGGGTGCTCGCCGGCCTCGGGTTCTCGCCCGAGGACCAGGACCGGCCGCTCGAGCAGTTCTCGGGGGGCTGGCGCATGCGCGCCACCCTAGCCGCTCTCTTGCTGACGGACCCCACCCTGTTGTTCCTTGATGAACCAACGAACCATCTGGACCTGCCCGCCATGGAGTGGCTCGAGGACTATCTCGAGGACTTCCACGGCGGCTTGGTCGTGGTATCGCACGATCGGGTGTTTTTGGACCGGGTGGCCACGACGGTGCGGGAACTCGACCGTGGGCAGATGACTGAATTTGCAACCTCGTTCACAGGCTACCTCGAGGAGCGCGGAAATCGGCGAGAGCGCGCCGAGGCGGCGAACGAGCAGCTCGACAAGAAGGTCGCGCAACTCTCCAAGTTCGTCGAGCGCTTCGGCGCGAAGAACACGATGGCCTCGCGCGCGCAGAGCAAGCGCAAGATGATCGATCGGCTCAAGCAGCAGCACATCGTCCTGCCCCGCAAGCCGCGCTCGATCCGCTTCGCCTTCCCCGCGCCGCCGCACTCGGGCCGCACCATGGTGCGGCTGCGCGAAACCTCGTTCGGCTACGACACGCGCGACATCTTTCACGATGCCAACCTGGACATCGAGAAAGGCGACAAGGTCGCGATCGTGGGCGCCAACGGCGCCGGCAAGACGACACTCCTGCGCGTCATCGCCGGCCAGCTCAAGGAGCGCGCGGGCCTGCGTGAAATCCCGGCGCACACCAAGCTGGCGTACTTCGCGCAGCACGCCGCGGAGGTGCTGGACGGCAAGCTGACGATCCTCGAGTCGCTCGAGGATGTCGCGTCGATGGACTGGCAGCCGCGGCTGCGCGGTCTGCTCGGCAGCTTCCTGTTCGAGGGCGACGACGTCTTCAAGCCGGTGCGCGTGCTTTCGGGCGGGGAGCGCCAGCGCGTCGCGCTCGCGCGCATCCTGCTCGAGCCCGCAAACCTGCTGCTGCTCGACGAGCCCACGCACCACCTCGATCTCGCCGGCAAGGAAGTGCTCGAGAATGCACTGTCCTCGTATCCGGGCGCGGTGGTGGTCGTGACCCACGACCGCTCGCTCATGGCCTCGCTCGCGACCCGCATCATCGAGGTCGACGGCGGCCGCGTGCGGTTCTATCCGGGCGGCTACGACGACTACGAGGCCGCCCGGCTCGCGCGCGCCGCAGGCGAGGCGCCGGCGCCCCCGCCCGCGCCGCCGAAGCCCACGCCCGCGACCGGGGCTCAAGCCGCTAAAAAGTCCGAGCCTGCGAAGCCGCATGAGGACCGTGCCGCGCGTTCCCAGCGCCAGAGGAAGGAGAAGGAGACGGCCCGCCTCGAGCAGGACATCGAGACCCGCGAGCGCGAACTCAAGGAAGTCGAGGCGCTGCTCGCCGAGCCTTCGGTCTACGCCGACGGAGCGCGCTCGAAGGAACTCGTCAAACGCTACGAGGCGCTCAAGGCGGAGTTGGAGTCCTTGTGGGAGCAGCTCGGGGAATTCGCCTGAGTCCGCATCACTTCACCGCCTGGGCACTCCTCCTCCTCGCGACGACGTCGTCGGCAACCGTCGGTCGCGCCTTCCACGATCGCCACTCCCACGTCTGGGTCGAAGGCGCCGGAACGGTCATCCGCCTCCTGCGCGACGACACGAAACGTCCGCGCCACCAGCGCTTCGTCGTGGCCGTGGAACGCGAGAACCTGACGGTGATGATCGCACACAACATCGACCTCGCGCCGCGCGTGCCGTTCAAGAAGGGCGACCGCATCGAATTCCGGGGCGAGTACGTGTGGAACGCGCAGGGTGGCGTCGTGCACTGGACGCACCGCAATCCGAAGGGCGGCAAGAATTCGGGTGGCTGGATCCGTTGGCGCGACTTTGTCTACCGCTGAGTCGTGACGAAATCCGCGGTCGAGCGGCCGCCCCGGCGCGGCGCCGGCGCCTCGTAGACCAGCCCGCACTGCCGCGTGTAGACGCTGGGCGCGCCCGGCACCCGCGAGCGCGGGTCGAGCGTGAAGCGCACGCCGCGCACGATGACGATCGCCCCCGGATCGATTTCGAACTGCCGGCTCGGGTCCTCCTCGGACGCCAGCGGCACCGGGATCCGGAGCACGATCGGGTCGTCGCCGAAGACCGCCCCCGAGTGGAGTGCGCAGTGGCGGCCCAGGGTGTCGCGCGCGTCGATTTCCACCCACCACCGCCCCCGCCGCGCGAGCCACGCCGGGACCACGAGCGTGAGCCTTTTGTCCTCCATGCCGAGGGAAATCTCCGATCCGATCCCGGGCTCGGCTAACGCCCGCGCGAGGCCGCGCTCGACGTAGCCGAACAAGGGGTCGTCGTGCTGGAGCAGCCACCAGCGGGCCTGGACCGCGCCGGCCGTGACCGCGACCGGCAGGGCGAAGGCGAGCGCGAGCGCGGTCAGCCGCACCCTGGGAGTGGTGTACGCGTCGGTGCGGCTGGCGGACCAGGCGGCGACCAGCCCCGCCTCGAGCGCGGCGAAGAGCGTGCCCGCGATCGCGATGATTGCGAACGTCGTGGCGTCGCGCCCGGCCTCGAGCCGGAACTGGAAGCCGGGGATGATGACGGCGCTCGAGAGTCCGAGGATCGAGCCGACGATCGCCTGGACGAACAAGGCGGCGCGCAGGCCGTGCTGAAACACGGCCTCGCGGTGCTGGGACGTCAGGGTCGACAGGGTCGATCGCAAATGAAGACTCCCGGGCTGGTCGCCGAACCGGCGAACCCTACGCGGGAGTTATCGGCGTCCCGGGGTGGAAGCTGGATGGTGCAGCTTCCCCCAGGTTCCCCTATTCGAGCTGGCCGGGCCCGGGAAGGACCGCGAGCGTGTCCGAGGCGCGGTAGTCCGACCATTTCGTCGCGGTCGCCCCGGCCGGCTTGCGGGTTTCGACTCTCAGCAGGGTGACGACCACCGGCCACTCGACATCCGCGGGAACGATCGGCCGGTCATTGGCAAAGCGGACCTTGAGGGGCACGGTCCAGACTCCTCTTGCGAGCGTCGTGTCCACGAACGCCAGAAGCTTGTTGCCGGCATGGTCGGTGGCTTCGAAGGTCCAGCCATAGTTGTCCGCATGGGGGACCCGGGCGGTGAGCTCGACCGTGGGAACGCCGCCCTCCTGTCCGTAAACGGGTGGCGCGCAGAAACCGACCGGGTCGGTGACCACCATCGGGCGCGCCTGGGACCCGGACCGGGCGTCGAAGCTCCGCGCGTTCCTGGCATCGCCAACCAGCATCCACCCCACCAGCATCCCCGGGCCGGCAGCGACGGCAAGCACCCAGGCGATCAGGTTGCGCAGGAGCCCGCCCACCTGAGGCCCCGTGCGGGTCGGTTTCGTCGTGGCCCCAGCCACGAAGGCCGCCACGAGCGGAATGAGCAGGGCGATCAGGGCATAGAACACGAGCGCGCCCAGGCCGGTCTCGGCCGAGCTGCGGGCTTGCGCGAAGCCGACAAGCCCGAGAATGGTGGCCAGCGGGAACGAAAAAATCGCGGCGATCCCGAATGCGATCGCCGCGACGAAGTTCGATCTGGAGCCCAGCGACCGAAGGATGCCGCCGCGGGCGGCAGAGGACTCGACGGACAGGTCGCTCATGTCGCCCCCGGGCGGAGTTGTTTCAAGCTGCAGCGTGAACTAGATGCGGCGCTTCCCGCGCCGCGTGGAATCTGCGGCCTTGGGTCGCCGGCCGTGAGTCACCGCAGCCGGCGCGGCACCCTGGCTGCGCCCGCCGCTCGAGCCGCCGCTCGAGCCGCTGTTCGAGCCGCTGTTCGAGCCGTTGCTCGAGCCGCTGCCCGACGCCGACGGGCCTGAGCCGTGGCGCTGGACCGAGACCACGCCGCGTCCGCCGCCCCCGCCGCGACTCTCGCCACGGCCCCCGCGAGCGCCACCCCCGCCGCCGCCCGGACCGCTGCGTCCGCGACCGCCGCCGCGACTGCCGCGCTCCTCGTCCCGTTCCCTCGCGCCGCCCGGCGTCACCGCCGGCCGCGCCTTGTAATCGAAGTCGGG
>JBKJOC010000085.1:0-4545 GCA_046595725.1 Candidatus Eiseniibacteriota bacterium | reverse complement strand
TGACGATGGAGATCGAGCTGATCACGCCGATCGCCATGGAGAAGGAGCTGCGCTTCGCGATTCGCGAGGGCGGCCGCACCGTCGGCGCCGGCGTCGTCGCCGAAATCGTGGCGTAGGAGAGACCGATGCGCGACATCATCACACTGGCATGCGCGGACTGTAAGCGCCGCAACTACACGAACTCGAAGAACAAGCGCCTGCATCCGGACCGGGTCGAGTACAAGAAGTTCTGCCCGTTCTGCCGCAAGCACACGCTGCACAAGGAGACCCGGTAGAGCGGGCTGGTTGTCTCGCACGCCTGTAGCTCAGCCTGGCTAGAGCATCGGTCTCCAAAACCGAGGGCCGGGGGTTCAAATCCCTCCAGGCGTGCCACTTTTCGGGCCCGGAAGCCCTGGCGCTCCGGAGATCGCGGTCGTTCGCGGAGGTTTCATGTCGTTGGTAGCGCGCGCTTCGGAGTTCATCAAGGAAGTCCGGATCGAGATTCCCAAGGTGTCGTGGCCGTCCCGCAAGGAGTTGCAGGCCTCTACGCTGGTCGTGATCGTGATGACGCTGATCATGGCCGGGATCGTGTGGATCCTCGACACCATCCTCGTCCTCGGCCTACGCCAGTTGTTCCGCGTCAGCTGACGGCGCGTACGGGGCTCATGAACATGTCCAAGAACTGGTATGTGATCCACACGTTCTCGGGTCACGAGAACAAGGTGAAGAGCAACCTCGAGAAGGCGGTGCACTCGGCCGGGCTCGAGGAGTCGTTCGGCCAGATCCTGGTGGCAACCGAGGACTTTGCCGAGATGCGGGACGGCAAGCGCACGATTTCGCGGCGCAAGACGTTTCCGTCGTACGTGATGGTCGAGATGGAGATGGACGCGGACACGCGCAACCTGGTGCAGAACGTGCCCGGCGTGACGCGCTTCATCGGTTCGGGAGCCGCCGCGACACCCCTCAAGGAGAACGAGGTTCGTCGCATCCTGGGCCAGATGGAGGCCACCAAGTCCAAGCCGGTGCCGACGGTATCGTTCCGCATCGGCGAGCACATCAAGATCATCGATGGACCGTTCTCGAACTTCACCGGCCAGGTGGAGGAGGTCAATCTCGAGCGCGGCAAGGTCAAGGTGATGGTGAGCATTTTCGGCCGTGCGACTCCGGTCGAGCTCGATTTCCTCCAGGTGCAGCCCCTGTAGGGGCGCCTGGAGCGGGGAAGGACGAACCATGGCGAAGACCATCAACGCGTACGTCAAGCTGCAGATTCCCGCCGGCAGCGCGAATCCGGCGCCGCCCGTGGGGCCCGCGCTCGGTCAGCACGGCGTCAACATCATGGATTTCTGCAAGCAGTTCAATGCGAAGACCCAGGCCCAGGCCGGACTGATCATCCCGGTCGTGTTGACGATCTTCAGCGACCGCAGCTTCACGTTCGTGCTCAAGACCCCGCCGGCCGCGGTGCTGCTCAAGAAGGCCGCCGGCCTGGCGAAAGCGTCGGGCGTGCCGAACCGCAACAAGGTCGGCAAGGTCACGGCGGCACAGGTCAACGAGATCGCGACGCTCAAGATGCCGGACCTCAACGCGGCGTCGGTCCAGGCCGCGGAGAGCATGGTCCGCGGCACGGCCCGCTCCATGGGCATCGAGGTCGAAGGATAAAGCGCGCCCGCGCGTCTGCTGTTGTCGGCCGGCCCCGCCGGCCCCTTTCGGGCACCGCCCCCCTCGGCGGACGCCCCTCACACCCCACGTGGGAGCGCTTCACGGCGCGCTTGAACCACGAGGAGGCCTGATGCGTCACGGCAAGAACTACCGTTCCTCCGCCGAGAAGATCGCGTCCCGCACCAGGGAAACCCTGGCGCTGCGCGACGCGGTCGCGCTCGTCAAGAACTCGGCCAAGGCCAAGTTCGACGAGACGGTGGAAATCGCCTCGCACCTGGGCGTCGACCCGCGCCATTCCGACCAGCTCGTCCGCGGCACCGTGGTCCTGCCGCACGGAACGGGCAAGTCGATCCGGGTGCTGGTCTTCACCAAGGGCGAGAAGGAGAAGGAAGCGCAGGCTGCCGGCGCCGATTACGTGGGCGCCGACGAGTACGCCAAGAAGATCCAGGAGGGATGGACCGACGTCGACGCGATCATCGCGACGCCGGACATGATGGGCGAGCTCTCGAAGCTCGGCCGCATCCTGGGTCCGCGCGGCCTGATGCCCAATCCGAAGAGCGGCACGGTCACGTTCGACGTCGCCAAGGCGGTCAAGGAAATCAAGGCCGGCAAGATCGAGTACCGCGTCGACAAGGGCGCGAACGTGCATGCCCCGGTGGGCAAGGCTTCGTTCAGCGAGGACCAGCTCTACGAGAACGCGCTCGCGTTCCTGCGCGAGCTGGTGCGCGCGAAGCCGCCGGCCGCGAAGGGCACTTATCTCAAGTCCGTCACCATGAGTTCGACCATGGGTCCTGGCGTTGCCATCGACCCGAGCGTCGTCCTCAGCACGGTGAAGGTCTAGACCCGGGGCGAGGAGAACACGATGCCGACCGCAGAAAAGGAAGCCCTGGTCCAGGAAGTGTCCGAGCGCATCAAGGGCGCCAAGGGCATGTATCTCGCGGACTTCACGGGCATGACCGTCGCGAAGGTGTCCGCCCTGCGTGCCAAGTGCCGCGAGGCGGGCGTCGAGTACAAGGTGATCAAGAACACGCTGCTCAAGCGCGCGGTGCACGCGCACGGCTTGATGCAGCTCGATGAATTCCTCGAGGGGCCGACCGCACTGGCCTACTCGATGGACAGCGAAGTCGAGCCGGCCCGCGTGCTGATCGAGTTCGCGAAACTCAATGAGCGACCGGTCGTCAAGGCGGGTCTCATCGGGGACAAGCTGTACAACGCCGACGAGGTCAAGCAGCTGGCCTCGTTGCCGCCGCGCGACGTGCTGCTCGCCCAGGTTCTGGGTACCATCACCGCCCCGCTGTCGGGCTTCCTGGGAGCGGTCAATGCGCTCCTGGCGTCGCCGGCACAGCTGGCGGGCGCGCTCGAGGAAAAGAAGGGGAGCTGAGCTCCCTTAGAACTTCGATCCAACCTGGGCTACGTCCCTGAAACGGAGGTATCACCGTGGCACTTTCCACCGAGCAGCTCCTCGAAGAATTCGCCCAGATGTCGGTCCTTCAGCTCGCCGACTTCAAGAAGGCGTTCGAGACCAAGTTCGACGTCACCGCCGCCGCTCCCATGATGATGGGCGCGATGCCGGGTGCCGGCGCGGCCGCAGCCGTGGTCGAGCAGACCGAGTTCGACGTCATCCTGGCCGCCGCTGGCCAGCAGAAGATCAACGTCATCAAGGTTGTGCGCGAGCTGACCGGACTGGGCCTCAAGGAGGCCAAGGACCTGGTCGACGGCGCCCCCAAGGCGGTCAAGGAGAAGCTCTCCAAGGACGAGGCGGCCGCCGCGCGCGCGCGTCTCGAAGAAGTCGGCGCGACCGTCGAGGTCAAGTAATCCCCGACCTTATGCCGCGGGCCCGTGTTGCCCGCGGAGCATTCCGCACGTCGCCCGGCGCGCCTGAGACACAGGCGCGCCGCGGCGGCTTGGAACTGCCGGTATTCGTTTGGCGGAAAGGTGGGTTGGTTTGAAAGCGCAGCAGATGATGGAACGCCGGAGCTACAGCAAGATCGAGCGTGAGTGGGACATCGAGATCCCGAACCTGCTCGACGTGCAGCTGCAATCCTTCCGCGAGTTCCTCCAGATGGACCTGGTCCCGGCCGATCGCCGCAACGAGGGGCTGCAGGAAGTGTTCAACAGCGTCTTCCCGATCTCGGACCCGCGCGACCTGTTCTCGCTCGAGTTCGTCCGCTACGACCTCGGGGACCCGAAGTATTCGACCGACGAGTGCCAGGAGCGCGACCTCACCTTCTCGGCGCCGCTCAAGGCCACACTGCGCCTGCGCGCGCGCGAGGAAGTCGACGGAGTCAAGCGCGACAAGGAGATCGTCGAGCAGGAGGTCTACCTCGGCGAGCTGCCGCTGATCACCGACAAGGGCACGTTCATCATCAACGGCGCCGAGCGCGTGATCGTCAGCCAGCTCCACCGTTCCCCCGGCGTGTTCTTCGACGAGATCACGCACCCGAACGGCAAGAACCTCTATTCCGCGCGCATCATTCCGTACCGCGGCTCGTGGGTCGAGTTCAGCCTCGACGTCAACGACATCATGTACGTCCACATCGACCGCAAGCGCAAGCTGCCGGTGACGGTGCTGCTGCGCGCGCTCGGCTTCGTGAACGACCGCGAGATCTTGGAGCTCTTCTACGAGAGCGAGAAGATCGAGATCAAGGGCAAGAAGGGCGAGGCGGCGCTCGACCGCGTCGCGGCCGAGGAAGTGGTCGACCAGGACACCGGCGAGATCCTGCTCGAGGCCAACGAGGCGCTGTCGCCCGAGAAGCTCGACCAGCTCCACAAGGCCAAGGTGGACGACGTCCACTTCTTCAAGATCCCGATGCAGGACGAAGCCGACGTGGTGCGGAACACGCTCAAGAAGGACACCATGCACACCCAGGAGGAGGCGCTCACGCGCATCTACAACCTCCTGCGTCCGGG
>JBKJOC010000053.1:0-6482 GCA_046595725.1 Candidatus Eiseniibacteriota bacterium | reverse complement strand
CGCCCGCCATTGAATTGCGGCGCTCCGACCGCGAGGTCACAGACGCCGTCGCCGTTCACGTCGCCGAGCGATGCCAGGGTCAGTCCGTACGACTTTTCGAGCGGGCTCATCGTGTAGGCGATCCCCGGGTCGAGCGGCGGTCCGGAAGGCCCGCCGTAGAAGACTTCGACCTTGCCTGGGAGCGAGATCGACACACCCTCGGGGTTTGACGATCCGACGATGACTTCGCTGTAGCCGTCAGCGTCGAGGTCGGCGAGCGCGACGCTCGCGCCAAGACCCTGGCCGGCGATCGATCCCTCGCGCGTCCACGTCGAGGCAACCGGCCCCGTCGACGATCCGAGAAAGAGCCACGCCCGCCCGCACCGGGCGAGGCTCGCCGAGCTCCACTCGATCGCACCGACGACGAAGTCCTGGTAGCCATCGCCGTTCACGTCGCCGCGTCCGCCCAGCGCGCTGCCCACTCGATCGAAGTCGTGCGCGCCCGAGACGACGGGGACGCCGGCACCCAGTTGGCCCAGGTTCGAGCCGGCATGGAAGTCGACGCGCCCCGCCTGGAAGAACGGCTCGTTGTCGTCGGTCGGCGACGAGGCGACGAGGTCGGAGTAGCCGTCGCCGTTCACGTCGCCGACGTCGGCGAGCCGCTTGCCCAGGCTCTGGAAACTGCCCGCGGCGACGATGCCGCCGCCGTCCTCGTTTTGGGACATCCCGCTGAAGATCCCGCCCGGGTGGAAGGAGATCCGGCCCGTCCCGTTGTGGCCCGGGTCGCCGATGGCGAGGAGGGGATAGACGCTGCCGACCGGCATGGGCAGGAACGCAAGCGCGCTGCCGTAGCCCGTGCCAGCCTGCGGACCGAGCCTCGGCCATCCCGCGTTGAGGCGGACCAGGTTCCGCGGCGCGACGAAGGAGAACACGCGACCCTCGTAGAAGCCCGGCGCAATCGACCACTCGTCGGTGCCTACCAGGATTTCCGAGAGGCCGTCGCTGTTCGTGTCGCCCGACCCCGCGATCCCGTTTCCGAAGTAACCCGTGAGGCGCCCCGCCGGCGTCAGGATGTCGCCGACGTACCCCACGTTGTTCCGGCCACCGCGGTAGACGACCACCCGCCCGAACCCGCCGCCCGAAACGTAGCGCGACGTCACGCCGATGTCGGCGAAGCCGTCGCCGTCGAGATCCCCGACGGTCACGCATCGGCGGCCGAAGTTCTCGTTCGCCGCCACTTCGGAGTTGGCGAGGAAGACGCCACTGGCGATGCCGCCCGGCCCGCCGAGGAGGAGCCGGCAGCGACCCTCGTTGCCCGCCCCGAAGTAGGGGGAGCCGACGAGCACGTCGGCGTAGCCGTCGCCGTTCACGTCGCCGGCATTCCCAACGCCGACGCCGCAGCTCTCGTAGGCCTCGGTGCCGGCGATCACAGTGTCCGGCGCCGCCAGCGCGCCCGCGGCCGAACCCAGGTAAAGGTAAGCCGCGCCGTTTCCGCCGAATCCCACGCTCGCCGTCGGCGCGCCGACCAGGACGTCGGCGTAGCCGTCGCCGTTCACGTCGCCGGCCGGCGAAACGGCGGCGCCGAACTGTCCGTTCTCGGCCGCTCCCGTCCACGTTTGCGCGGGCGTAGAGGAGAGGCCCGATGGCCCACCGTGGAAGACCCAGACCGAGCCGCGGCCCGAGAAGGCCCCCTGGGCATAGAACGGCGTGCTGACGATCACGTCGTCGTAACCATCGCCATTGACGTCGCCGGCAGGCGCGACTGATTTGCCGAATTGCTGCGAGGCCGCCGGCGCGGGAGAGAAGAGCTCGTACGTGGGATTGAACGGCAGGTTCGACCCGCCGTGGTAGACCATCACCTTCCCCACGTCGCTTAGTGTCACCGAGTTCCAGAGCGGCACGCCGACGAGGAAGTCGGCGTAGCCGTCGCCGTTGACGTCTCCCGCCGAAGAGACCGCGAGCCCGGCCGCCGCCCCGACCTGATTCGGATAGAAGTAGCGGGAGGACGTGGCCGCGGGGCCGGTGGGCGAGCCGAGGAAGAGGTGCGCGCGTCCCTCGTCCATGAACTGGTTGTCCTCGCCGTACGCGCCGATGATCACGTCGCCGAAGCCGTCGCGATTGACGTCGCCAGCGGGCGCCACGGAGGAGCCAAACTGGCCCCCGAACTGGAGGCTGTACGGCGACCAACCGAACGGCTGGAACGGATTGACAAGCCCTCCGGCGCCGGTCGGACGCGGCGTCGCGGCGAGCGCGAGGAGAAGCGTCAACGTGATCGTGGCGAGCGGCGAACGCTTCGCGGGCGGGGCGAGGAACATGTCGTGACCTCGAGCGGTGCGATCAAATCGTCCATGAGGGGAGCAAAGCGTCCGACGAGGAGACTATGCCGGGAAGGTCGCTGTCAACGATTCAGGGCAGCCGCACCGGACACCCTGGAAGATGACGACCCGCCTGGTGCCCACCACGCGGTCGTCCACCCGAAGCGGAGTGAAGCGCTCGAAGCGCCGAGAATCTTGCAGGCGCCGAGTGTGGCGCCCGGAGCGAAGGTCACGTCTGCTGGACGTCGGGGCGCTTCAATTCGGCCAGCACCGTTTCCAACGCCTTGATTTCGGGCGGTTTGACCAAATGATAATTAAACCCGGCCTCCGCACTGCGGAGGCGATCCTCATGCTGTCCCCAGCCGGTGAGCGCCGCCAACACGGTGTTCTCGAGGCCGGGCTGCTGACGTAACAGACGAGCAACCTGGTAGCCGTCCATCCCCGGCATTCCGAGGTCCAGGAAAACCAGGTCGGGCGTGTAGGTCTTCGCCAACTCCAGCGCCTCCACGCCGCTGAAGGCAACCCGCACTTCGTGGCCTTGCAGCTTGAGCAGAATGGCGAGGCTGTTGGCGGCATCCCGGGTGTCGTCCACGACCAACAGGCGGAAGCCGGAAGGCAGAGGCTGTGGTGGCTGCTGGCCCATCTCCCGGCCATGGTCTTGGTCAATTCGCTGCACCGAGATCGGCAAGCGGATGACAAATTCGCAACCCTCTCCCAACCCTCGGCTGCGAGCTTCCACAATGCCGTCGTGCAGCTCGATCAGATTCTTCACGAGCGTCAATCCGATCCCCAGCCCGCCCTGCGCCTTCGAGGAGGTGTGATCGACTTGGACAAACAACTCGAAGACGTGCGGAAGCATCTCCTGGGCAATTCCGATCCCGTTATCTCGAACCGACAAAACCACCTGATCGCCATCTCGCCGGGCCATCAGCCAAATGTGACCGTTCGCCTCCGTGTACTTGGCCGAGTTGGTCAAGAGATTGGCGATAACCTGCGTCAGACGCACAGGGTCGGCATCAAGCAGAAGTGATTCGGTGGGAACCGAAATATCGAGTTGGTGATTCTGGGCCTCGATCAGCGGCTTCGCCGTCTCAACCGCATGGGCAACAATCGTGGCGAGCTCCACCGGCTCTCGACGAAGCTCAATTTTGCCTCGCATCACGCGGGACACGTCGAGCAGATCGTCCACCAGCCGCACGAGATGATGGACCTGCCTTTCCATCATATCCCGGGTCCGCTGGACCGTCACCTCATCGACCCGTGGCATCTTGAGGATTTGCAGCGAGTTCCGAATCGGGGCCAGCGGGTTGCGCAGTTCATGGGCCAATGTCGCCAGAAACTCATCTTTCCGCCGGTCGGCGTCCCGCAGCGCCTGCTCCATTCTCATGATGTCGCTGATGTCGGTGTTCGTCCCGAACCAATAGAGAGTGCGGCCCTTTTCATCCCGCAGCGGGTTGACCCGTGTGAGGAAGGGGCGGAACGTGTCGTCTGCGCCTTTCAGCGGGAACACCATGTCAAACGGCTCGCCACTGGCAATGGACCCCTGCCATCGCTCCAGTACTTTAGGAAGCTCGTTGGGGTCGTGGACCGTCTGCCAGCCCCAGCCTTCCATTTGCTCCGGCATGGTTCCGGTATATTCGTACCAGCGGCGGTTGTACCAGAAGATGTGGCCGTCTGGCCGGGCCATCCACGCCAGTTGTGGGATGGTGTCGGCCAGCAGGCGCAGCTTTTCCTCGCTCTCCTTGAGAGCGGCGTTCGCCCGCCCCAACTCCTCCGTGCGTTGCTCGACCCTTTCCTCAAGTTCATCATGAGCCTGCCGTAGCGCCGCCTCGGCCTGCTTGCGGGCCGTGATGTCCTGCATCGAGGCGACGGCCCCCAGCTTCTTGCCGTGAGCGTCGAAAAACGCCTGCCCGCTGGTCAGCACGGTCCTTGCCGGGACGCCCACCGGGGCGATCACCATCTCGGCGTCCTGCACCCGCTCGCCCTGGAGCGCCCGATACAGTGGAACGTCCTCCTTCGCCATCGGCGTCTCACCGTCTGGCTGGTACAGGCAGTAGCGTCCGGCCCACTGCTCAGGTGGAATCGGTTCTTCCGGCACACCATGCAGCGCACGGGTGACGCCATTGAACAGCGTGAGAACTCCATCGGAATCACAGGCGACAACGCCGGTTTGGACATTCTCCAGGAGCGCCTTCAAGAACTCGTTCGCCTCTACCAGTTCTGCGGTGCGTTCGGCGACCCGATTTTCGACCATCCGAAGCTGTTCAGCCTGACGTCGAGCTTGTTGTTTCATCTCGAAGAGTTCCACGAATCCGGCGACCTTGGCCCGGACAATGACCGGGACCAGCGGCTTGACGAGGGAATCGACGGAACCGAGCGAGTACGCCTCCTCCAAGTGAGAGCGGTCGCCTTCAAGGGCCGTCATGAAGATGATGGGAATCTGCCGCAAGTTCTCTTTACGAATCAGCTTCGCAGTCTGGAACGCGTCGAGGCCGGGCATCTGCGTGTCCAACAGGACGACCGCAAATTCATCTTGCCGCAATCGGATCAGAGCTTCTTCACCCGAACGGACTGCTACGAGGTTTTGATCGAGGTCCTCGAGAATGGACCGAAGCGCCAGCAGATTTTCCAGATTGTCATCCACGAGCAGAATGCTTGCCTTCGGCTCGAACGGTCGATTCCGAGAGCGGCCCAAGGGTTTTGACATTTACGCCAACTCCATCCTTAGTGGGTAAAGTCACGCCAAACCGGGTTCGGCGCAGACGCTCCCAGACCGAGAAGGATAAAAAAAAACCTATGGTCCCACGGTACGTTCTCGCAAACGGGGTGTCGCCTACGAAAGGCGGGGGACGTTAGCGCGAGCTTTCCCCTTGCCTCTCGTTTCGCCTGCCTGTAGCTTACGCATTAAGAATCCTTCTCATCTAGGAAATTACACGAACCTAGGTCCGACACCATGGCCCGAACTCCAGCCCACGCACCCCCCGACATCGACGCGTATTTGAACCGTTTCACGAAGGTCTGCCGCGAGCGTGGGACTCCGGTGACGCACCAACGGCTCGCAGTCTTCCGCGCGCTGCTCGAGAGCGAGTCGCATCCCGACGCCGAGACGCTCTACAAGGGTCTGCGCAGCACCCACCCGACGCTTTCGCTCGGGACCGTCTACAAGACCCTCGAGATGCTGCAGTCGCTCGACCTTGCCAGTGCCGTCTCCTCACCGGGGCCGACGCGACGCTTCGATGGCAATCAGCACCCGCACCATCACCTCTGGTGCACACGTTGCCGGCGCCTGACGGACGTCGAACTCGAGGAGCTCACGGACATCGCGCTTCCGGCCGAACTCGGATTCCAGGTCTCGGAGGTCACGATCCAGTTCAACGGCATTTGCGGCCCGTGCGCTGCGCGCGCGGCCCACGTCCCACCTGCGTCACGTGCATCGCGATCGAATCGCACCCCCAGGAAGGGAGCTCCACGATGAGCGAATCCAGTAATGCCGGCGGCTGTCCCGTCACCGGCCAGACCCGTGGCCGTGGCACTTCGAACCGCGACTGGTGGCCGAACCAGCTGCCGATCGATCTGCTGCACCAGCACTCCAGCAAGTCCGACCCGATGGGCAGGGACTTCGACTACGCGAAGGAGTTCAAGAGCCTCGACCTCAGGGCGGTGAAGAAGGACCTCGCGGCGGCAATGACCGATTCACAGCCCTGGTGGCCGGCGGACTTCGGTCACTACGGCCCGCTCATGATCCGGCTGGCATGGCACAGCGCCGGCACCTACCGCACCTTTGACGGTCGGGGCGGCGGCGGGCGCGGGCAGCAGCGCTTCGCGCCGCTCAACAGCTGGCCGGACAACGTCTCCCTCGACAAGGCGCGCCGCCTGCTGTGGCCGATCAAGCAGAAGTACGGCCGGCAGATCTCGTGGGCCGACCTCATGATCCTGGCCGGAAATGTCGCGCTCGAGACCATGGGCTTCAAGACGTTCGGTTTCGCCGGTGGGCGTGCCGACACTTGGGAGTCGGACAACGACGTCCACTGGGGCAGCGAAACGGAGTGGCTGGCCGACAAGCGCTACTCGGGCGACCGCGAACTCGAGAACCCGTTGGCGGCGGTGCAGATGGGCCTCATCTACGTGAATCCCGAGGGCCCGAACGGCAATCCCGACCCGCTCGCCGCCGCGCGCGACATCCGCGAG
>JBKJOC010000506.1:0-7067 GCA_046595725.1 Candidatus Eiseniibacteriota bacterium | reverse complement strand
GTGTCGTCACCGCGCCGCACCTGGTCGAGGCGCGTGACCGGCAGCGTCCACGCGGGGTCGTCGATGCCGCCCTGCGGGGCGATCACCGGCGGGACCTTGCGCCTGACGAGCGGCGCGGGGTCGAGCTCGTCGGTGCCGGGGAGGTCCACGACGCGCTCGAGGCGGTCGGGGTGATCGAGCGACAGCGCGACCAGCCCGTAGTCCCGCGCACTCCCGAGCGCGACCACGATGCGATTCGCCGAAACCGTGGCGGGCGAGACCGCGCCTTCAAGCACGCGCGTCGGGGTCTCGCCCAGGATCCTGCCGAACGAGGTCAGGAACGTTCGAACCGGCGATGGAGCCATCGAAGGATTGTCGGGACTGATCCCGAGCACCGTCCCGTCGAGCAGCACGAGGGGCTGATACGCGCCCGCGCGCCCGCGCGTGCGCAGGTTTCCCGCCGCCAGCTCGATACGGTCGCCGTCGGGGAAGATCGAGACCGCCTGCCAGAAGTCGACCGTGTCCGCCGGCACCGACCTTCCGCGGTCCTGCGTCAGGCCCCCCGGGATCGAGTCGCTCGCGAAGTAAGGATTGAGGAACCATCGCGCGTAGACGATGCGTCCGGAGCGGGGATCGATCGTCGGCTCCTCGGCGCCGTTGCGCTCGCTCGTGATGCGCTCGAGCCCGCTCCCGTCGGCCCGCACGGTGAACAGGTTCGAGACCAGGAAGCCGCCTTCCTGCGACCGTTGGGGAAAGCGGGTCGAGGCGAACACGATGCGACCGTCCGGGAGGAAGCAGGGATCGAAGTCGTCGTAGCGCGCGAAGGCGCGGGCGCCGCGGGCGCCGAACACGGTCAGGTCAAGCGCGCGGTCGGTTTGCGTGAGGGCCCTGAGGCCGTTGCCGTCGGCGCCCACGAGGTAGAGGCGCCACGCGCTATCGGGATGGACGAGCCCGGCGAAGACGACCTGGCGCGCATCCCACGACACACTGGGATCGCTGACGTCATGAAGAGCGGAATCGGGGAGCAGCGGGTGGATCCGGCCGTCGCGTTCGCGCAGCAGGAGCCTTCCGCCCACCGCCAGGGTGCGGCCGCCCGGACCGACGCCCGGAATCTGGCGAGAAACCCCGCCGCGCGGCGGCGGATTCCGCGAGACGAACACGAGGGGCGGAAGGTTCTTCGCCTGGCGGAAGGCTTGCGGGCCTGCGCCGCCGACGGCATTGTCCGCCGGCGACCGCAGCGACCCCGCGCCAAGGGCGAGGATCGCGGCGACCGCGAGCAGGCTAGCGCGTCTCGTCGGCGTGGAACTCGGCCTCATCCCCGTGGGTCTCTTCGGCGGGATGCTGGTGCGCCGGGTCCGCGTCGGGCGCGAACTCCGCGTCGTCGGCGTAGGCGAAGTCGACCGGATCGACCGGTGCGTTTTCGGAGGTCGCCTCCACGATCCCGCCCTCCCCATCGAAGCTGCCGGCGGGAAGCTCGGCGATCGGCAGGAACAGCTCCGGCTCGGACTCCGGGTTCTCGGGCTCCTTCTCACCCACGATGGCCTTGAGCTCCTCGACGCGCGGCAGCTCGTTGAGATCGTTGAGGCCAAAATAGGACAAGAACTCGCTGGTCGTGCCGTAGAGCAGCGGGCGGCCGATCACCTTGGAGCGGCCGCGGATCGTGACCAGCTCGCGCTCGAGCAGCGTGTTGAGCACGCCGCTCGAATCGACGCCGCGGATCGCGTCGACCTCGCCCTTGGTCACCGGCTGCTTGTACGCGATGATCGCGAGCGTCTCGAGCGCGGGGCGCGACAGCCGCATCTTCTTCTTGCCGCGCAGCATGCGGCCCAGGTACGGCGCATGCTGCTCGCGCGTCAGGAACTGCCAGCCGCCGGCGATCTCCACGAGCCGCACACCCCGTTGACCGGCTTCGTAGTCGGCCGCGAGCGCGTGCAGCGCGCCGGATACGGCGGCAAGGTCGGACTCGCACGCCTCGGCCAGCAGCGACGACTGCGCCGGGGCGTCCGAGGCGAACAGGAGCGCTTCGAGGACCGGCTTGAGCTCAAGCATTTCCATGGGCATCTCCTGACGATGGCGCGGCGTTTTCCCATTCCGAGGCCGCGTCACCCTCATCGGGCGGCGCGAGAACGATCTCGCCGAAATTGCCGTCCTGGACGACGGACAGGCGGTTCATCTTGAGCAGCTCGAGCAGCGCGAGGAAGGTCACGATCATCTCGAGTCGGCTCCGGCACTCGCCGAGCAGCGTCTCGAACGACAGCCGCCCGGCCACGCGCACCCGGCTCTGGATGCGGTCGATCTTCTCCTCGATGTCGTAGGCCTCCCCCTCGAGCTCGAGCACGGCACGCGCGGGCAGGCGCGACAGCACGCGGTTGAGCGCGTCGAGCAGGTGGAACAGCGTCGCGGGCGCGAGCGGCAGCGGACCGGCCTCCTCGTCGCCGGGCACCATGCCGCGCTCGTACTCGAGGCGGCGATGTTCCTCTCGCGACTTGAGCGTGACCGACGCCTCCTTGAACTCGCGGTACTCGAGCAGGCGGCGCACCAGCTCGTCGCGCGGGTCGATCTCCTCCTCCTCGCCGGGCGGTGGCGTGGGCAGGAGCATCCGGGCCTTGATGCGCATGAGGGTCGCGGCCATGACCAGGAACTCCCCCGCCACGTCGAGGTCGAGCAGGCGCATGAGCTCGATGTAGGTCAGATACTGCTGGGTGATGCGGGCGATCGGAATGTCGTAGACGTCGATCTCGTCGCGCTGGATCAGGTGGAGCAGCAGGTCCAGGGGACCCTCGAAGCGCTCGAGCTTCACTTCGTAGCCGGCCATCTCAGTTCCCTCCCCCCTTCGGATCCACCAGGTGCATCGCGGAACGCACGCGCTCCATCGTTGCCCGGGCTTCGCTGCGCGCGCGCTCGGCGCCGTCACGGAGAACATCCCAGACGTAATCCGGCGACTTCGCCAGCGCCGTACGGCGATCCCGGATCGGCGCGAGCTGTTCGGCCATGACCTGGGCGAGGTGCTTCTTGTCGTCGACGCACCCGAGCTCGCCGGCCCGGCACAGGTCCGCGATCTTCGGCGCGCCCTCCGGGTTCATGAGACGATGATACTCCCAAACCACGCACCCCTCCGGATGTCCCGGATCGTTCTTTCGCAGCTTGGTGGGATCGGTGTAGGCGGTCCGCACCCGGGCGAAGATCTCCTCGGGCGTGTCGGAGAGCAGGATGGTGTTGCCCACCGACTTCGACATGCGGCCGGCGTCGAGGCCGCGCAGGCGCGGGAACTGCGTCAGGCGGGGTTCGGGCTCGGGGAACACCGGGTCGTCCTCGGGGCAGAACAGGTGGTTGAAGCGGCGCGCGATCTCGCGCGTGATCTCGATGTGCGGCACCTGGTCCTCCCCCACCGGCACGATGTTCGCGCGATAGAGCAGGATGTCCGCGGCCTGCAGGCAAGCGTAGCCAAGGTGGCCGTAGGAGATCGTCGCCTCCTCCATGCCGAGGTCCTTGACCTGGTCCTTGAGCGTCGGGTTGCGCTCGAGCCGGGCCTTGGTCACCAGCATCGAGAGCAGCAGGTGGAGTTCCGCGTGTTCCTTGACGTGCGACTGGACGAACATCGGGCTGCGCCCGGGATCGATTCCCGCGGCGAGCCAGTCGAGCACCATCTCGTAGATGTTCGACTGGATCTGCCCGGTGTGTTCCGTGCCGGTGGTCAGCGCGTGCCAGTCGGCGACCATGTGGAAGTTCTCGTACTCGCCCTGGAGCTTCACCCAGTTCTGCAGGGCGCCGACCCAGTTGCCGAGATGAAGCTTGCCTGTCGGACGCATGCCCGACAGGATGCGGCCCTTCGCTCCCGGCCGCAGCGTGGCCAGGCGGAATGCGGGCGCGGCCGTGGCGTCGCTCACGAGATCAGGCTCCCCACGAATTGGCTGAACATGAGGAGAATCCCGAGCACGAAGTTGACCGGCGTGCGGATCAGGATCTGCGAGATCGGCGGGAACAGCATGATGCCGATCAGGATCAGCATGCCGTAGGGCTTGAGCGCGGCGTAGGTGTTGTAGGCCGAGCCGCGCAGCGTGTGATCGAGCAGCCATGAGCCGTCGAGTGGCGGCACGGGGAGCAGGTTGAAGATCGCAAGCACGCAGTTGACCAGGATGCCGTAGACGAACAGCCGCACCAGCGCGTGTTCGTCACCCAGGAACACGCGCAACACCCCGTAGACGATCGCGCACAGGAAGCCGAGCAGGATGTTCGAGAACGGGCCGGCGAGCGCGACCTTGATGCCGTCGATCCGCGGATTTTTGAGGTTCCGCACGTCGACCGGCACCGGCTTGGCGTAGCCGAAGAGAAACGGGGCGTGCATGAGCAGCAGGATCCCCGGCAGGAGGAGGCTCCCCCACAGGTCGATGTGCGGCACGGGATTGAGCGTCAGGCGTCCCATCATGCGGGCGGTCGGATCGCCATGCTTGTCGGCCACGTAGCCGTGGGACACCTCGTGGAAGACGACCGAGAACACGAGCGCGACGAGATAGAGGAGCGTGTCTCCGAAGTTGCCGTCGGCCATGGGGATCCCGGGATCTTGGAGCGGGCGCCGGAGAGTCCGGCAGACTGCGATCGAGCGCGAATCTAGCGTCCCAAGTGCGTTCGGGTCAAGGGATTCCGGGTTTCGAGATGGCGGCTACGGGCACGACTTGCCACGGTGCGCGCCGATTGCGTCCCATGCCTTTCGCCGGACCGCGCAAGGCGGCGCGGCCCGACGCGCACATCCTCGCGGGCGGCGGGGGCGGCGAGGCGTTCGCAGGACGGGGTCGACCCTTCCGGAGCGATGTCGAGCGTATCGCCGTGCTCGCGCACGACGGCCTGGCCGCGACCGTCAGCGAGAAGTCGGGCACCAGGCGATCGAGATCCGCGCGCCGGGGCGCCGACGCGCTGGCTAGACCAGGCGGGCGACGACCAGGGTCAGGTCGTCGTTCAGGTGCCGGTCGCCGGTGAAGGCCTCGACCTCCTCCCTGATCGCGTTGACGATCAGGCGCGCCGGCTCGTGGGCGAGCTTGCGCACGAGGTCCTCGAGCCGCTTGACGCCATACTGGTCCTCGTCCGAGTTCGAGGCCTCGGTCACGCCGTCGGTGTAGAGCACGAGCACGTCCCCCGCCGCCAGCGGCACCGGCCGTTCCTCGTAGGTCGCCTCCGTCAGGATCCCGAGCGCGAGCCCGCCCTCGGTCAGCCACTCCGCGGTGCCGTTGGCGCGCAGCAGGAGTGGCGGGTTATGCCCCGCATTCGAGAACGTGAACACGCGATTCTTGACGTCAAGCACGCCGTAGAAGGCGGTCACGAACTTGCCCGTGTCGGTCGATTCGAAGAGCAGTCGGTTGACCTTCTCGAAGATCCGGCGGATCGCGTAGTGGTTGCGAATCTCCGCCAACAGCGAAGCCCGGAATGCGGCCATCAATAGCGCCGCGGCGATGCCCTTGCCCGAGACGTCGCCGATCGCCAGGCCGAGCTGGTTGTCGACGATCGGGATGAAGTCGTAGTAGTCGCCGCCCACCTCGCCGTAGCTCAGGTTGATGCCGTGCAGGTCGAGCCCGGTCATCTCGGGAGCCTTCTCCGGCAGGAACGACTCCTGGATGCCGCGCGCGATCTCGAGCTCGCGCTCGATCTTGCGCGCCTCGAGCGCGGCGTCGAGCAGTCGCGCTCGCTCGATCGCCGCCGCGGCCTGGGAGGCGAAGGTCTTCAAGAACTCGAGATGGCCCTCATGGTAGGCGTCGATGTCGTCGTTCTCGAGGTTGAACACGCCGATGATGCGGCCCTGGCTGGCGAGCGGGCACGCCATCTCCGAGCGCGTTGACGGCCGCGCGGCGACGTAGCGGCGGTCCTTCATGGCGTCGGGAACGATCACCGACTCGCCGGTTTTCGCAACCCAGCCCACGATCCCCTCGCCCTCGAGCAGCTTGAAGGCCTCGGTCAACTCGGGCGGATAGCCGCGGCTGGCCTCGGCCATGACCTCGTGGGTCTCGCGGTCGAGCAGGTAGATCGCGGCCGCGTCGTAGTGAACGATGCGGCGCAGCTGGTCCATGATCGCCTCGAGCACCTGCGGCAACGACAGGGGCAGCGCGATCGCGCGCCCGATCTCGAGCAGCACGGCGCGCTCGAGCGACTTCCGCCGCGTGTCGAAGTAGAGCTGGGCGTTCTCGATCGCGACCGCCATGTCCTCGCTCACGGATTCGAGCCCGCCCATGTCGACATCGATGAACCGGCCGCCGCCGGCCTTGTCGCGGCACTCGATCACGCCGAGGCAGGTGCCGCGGCGCAGCAGGGGGACCAGCAGCGCGGACTTGAACGGTTCGACGTCCGCGAAGCGCGGCTCTTCCGAGGAGGGACCCAGATTGAGCGGCTGGCGCGTGGTCGCCGCCAGGCCGACCGGGCCCTCGTCGGGTGGGATGACGATCTCGCTCACGCCGTCCGGCGCGGCGGGATCGAACTCGCGCGAGACCAGGCGCTGACCGCCGCGACGGAACAGCCAGATGCGCACCGTCTCGGCGCGCACCAGCCCGTGGACGTAGGCGGTTGCGGCCTGGATCAGTTCGTCGAGTTCGAGGGTCTGGGTGAAGAATTCAGTGAGGGCACGGAAGCGGCAGACGTGGGGCGAGTTGCCCTCGCGCCATGCGCAGGCCGCGCCGGGCGGGCCGCCCGACGAATCGGGCCCGCCCGGCTCGGTCGCCGTCGGGCCCGATTCGGGAGTGGGTGGAACCATGGCCGCAACCTAGCACGCGCGTCCGACTGATTGCAATTTGCCCACCCGCCGGGGGTGGGCGGCCACAATCCGGTCGGACGTCGGCATTGCGCCCGGGACGACCCGGACCAGAACTGTGATATCTCAAGCACTTGCCCCGCCGTGACGATGACAGCTGCAGGCACGCATCGTGCAAGAGTGCCGTCGTCGGGACTGTCCGCATGGGGCGCACGTGGCGTCATCTCATCGCAGCGAGGGGTCATGGGCAAGGAGCACCGGAAGATCGGCGACATCCTGGTGGCCGCGGGACTGGTCTCCCCCGCGCAGCTCGCCGAGGCGCTCGACGTGCAGAAGAAGACCGGCACCCTGCTGGGCG
>JBKJOC010000457.1:0-3327 GCA_046595725.1 Candidatus Eiseniibacteriota bacterium | reverse complement strand
CAGGCTCTGCGCTGCGTCGTCGTTGTCGTCCGCGACCAGGAGGCGCTGGCGGTCCGGCGAGCGCGGCAGCTCGAGCACGGGTGCGGCGGGCGGCGCGGCCTTGAGGTCCGCCACCACCGGCATCGAGACCTGGAACGTGCTACCGGTCCCGGGCCCCGCGCTCACTGCCGAGACCGTGCCGCCGTGCAATGCGACGAGGCGCTGGGTCAGCGCCAGCCCGATGCCCAGACCGCCGCGCGTCTTCTCGAGCGAACGGTCGAGCTGGGAGAACGGCTCGAAGATGTCCGTCAGACGGTCGGGCGGAATCCCGATGCCCGTGTCGTTGATCTGGATCTCGAGCAGCGCGCCGTCGACGCGCAGGTCGAGGCCGATACGCCCGCCCGGCGGCGTGTACTTGATGGCGTTGTTGACGAGGTTGCAGATCGCCTGGGTCAGGCGCGCCCGGTCCGCGTGCAGGCTCACGCCGGGTGCCGGGCCCTTCATATCGAACTCGTGCCCCGCCTCGTCGAGCGCGTGCTGGCAGGACTCGATCACGTCGCGCATCAGGTCCTCCAGCGGGAACAGGGAGAGCCGGAGGTCCAGGGTGCCGCGCGTGATCCGCGAGATGTCGAGCAGGTCCTCGATCAGGCGCGCCATCTGTTGCACCTGGCGATCGATGATCTCGAGCGGGCGCTGGATGTCCCCCGCGGCCGAGGCGTTGAGCCGCAGGAAGTGCACCGCGTTGCGCACCGGCCCGAGCGGGTTGCGCAGCTCGTGGGCGAGCGTGGCGAGGAACTCGTCCTTCCGCTGGTTCGCGATCCGGAGCGCGTCTTCCGCCTCCCGCCGGACCTTCATCTCGGACTCGAGCGCGTGGGCGCGCTGGCCGATCTCCTCCAGCATGTCGTTGAAGGCGTCGACCAGGTATCCGGTCTCGTCCTGGCTCGTCTTGGCGACGCGCAACGAGAAGTCGCGGCTCTGCTCGACCTGCCGGGCGGTGTCGGCGATTGCGAGGATCGGCCGCGTCACCGTGGCCTGCAAGCGATAGGACAGGAGAAGGGCCACCGTGATCGCGAGCACGCTCAGGAAAAAGACCAGCCCGAGATAGCCGAGGAGCCGGCCAAGGACGTCGTACTCCGCGAGCAGGTAGAGCGTGCCGAGGCGCTCGTCGGCATCGGCGATCCCACGCGCGAGCACGAGCCGGTTGCTCCGCATGCGGCTCCCGTCGGAAGGCTGGGCTTCCGGGAACGATTCGGCAGCGCCCGGCCGCGCGTAACTGGCAAAGCGCTGGCCATCCGGCGTGTAGATGGCGGCCGCCTTGATCTGGGGCCGCGCCCTGAGGAGCGCCAGGTTCTGGTGGGCGGTCAACGAGTCCTGAAACGCAAGCGCCGGGGCGCTCGCGCTGCCGACGATCTCGGCCTGGGTCTGCAGGTCGTCGAGCCAGGACTTCTGGTGCGCCCTCAAGTCGTAGATGACGAGGGCCACGGCGGCGGCCAGTAGCGTGATGAACGTGGTGGCGACGACGATCAGCATCACCTTGAGCCGGATCGACCGCCGGATTTTCGGAAACATTCAGCGCGCCCTGCTCACGACTGACCGCGCGACCGCCAGGAGGCGGGAACTGAGCGAGAGGCCCGCGGCCGTGACCGCGTCGAGGGCGACCTCGAACCGGACGCGGCCGCGCACCAGGACGAAGTTGATCATGCTGCCCTGCGTCAGCGCCTGGTTGGACTCGGTCACGATCAGGATCGGCCGCCCGGCGGCGGGGCGGATCTGGCCCTTCAGTTGCGGGTCCTCGGAGCCCGCGACGAACAGCAGGTGCAGGGGTGGCAGCGCTTCGCCCGGCCGGACGCGCAGGATCGCGACCGACCGTCCGGAGGAAGTGCGTCCGGTGACCAGTTTCGCGAGCTCGTCCTCCATCGCCTCGTCGCCCATGACGCCGATCGTCACCGGGGTCTCGGCCGTCGGGAAGGCGGAGGCGGGCCACTCGACATAACCTGCGAACTTGTAGACGAACGCCGCCTTGACCTTGCGCTCGAGCCCGCTGGCTCGATCGGCCGCGCGCGCCGGCGCGACGCGCGCGGGCGCCAACGGGGCCAGCATCGCCAACGCGGCCGCCACAAGCGCCAGTGGGCGCAGGTTCGGTCGATTGCAGCGCGTCTTAGTCATCATCGAGCGGAGTTCTCACCGTGGCCCGGCTGCGACCCCTGCCAGCGCACCTGGACGAATGCGGCACGCTTGAAGACGGCCCGCGTGGCGGGCACTCCCCACTCGGCATGCTCGGGCTGCAGCAGGTTGCGCCCGGTCACCGAGAGGTCGAGTCCGCGCACGAGCAGGAGCCCGACGCGCGCATCGATCGTCGTATAGCGTGGCACGGTCGGATTCGGCAACGGTCCGACCTGCCGAAGCATGAGGTCCCACTCGACGCGCGACCCAAGGTCGAACGCCGTGCCGAGCGACCACCAGTAGCGCGGGTCGTTGCCAAGCAGCACGCGACCATTGAGGTCGAGGCTGCCCGGGTCGAGCCAGACGTCGCGGCGGTGATGAACGATCCCGCCGGTGAGGCGCCAGTGCCCGGTCACGCGGTACCTGGCCCACGCCTCGGCCCCATAGGTCTTGCCGTTGATACCATTCTTGAACTGCGGTCCGTCCGGCGTCGGCTCGAGGGAGCGCAGCCGATCGTGGTGGTGGTAATAGCCCGTGAGCGAGAGCGAGAGCGCGCGCATCGGCTGCGCGCGGTAGCCCAGCTCGGCGACCTCGGAGACTTCGGAGACGAAGTCGGGCCCGCCGGCGTAGAAGATGTGCGGCGGGCTCCCGGGTGAGAAGAACTCGCGATCGACGCGCGCCGGAGCGCGGACGGCGCGCGACAGGGCGCCCCACAGCAGGTGATCGGCGGCCGGCTTCCACGACATGCGCACCGACGGCAAGAATTCGGTGTGGGTGTAGTTGTTGTGCTCGGCCTTGATGCCAAGCACCACGCGGACGCCGTCACCGAGAGTGACGCCATCCTCCACGAAGGCATAGCCGATGCGCAGAATCTGGTCATCGGGGATCAGCCGGAACGTGGCCGGGTTGAGGTTTTCCAACTGGTCGGATTGGTAGCGATAGCCCGCGCCCCAGAACAGGTCGTGGCGCGTGGCCGGCTGGAAGCCGTGCTGGAACTCGAAGTCGAAGGTGTCGAGCGCGTCGCGGATCGCGCCCGGCTGATTGCGATTCGTGCGATCCCAGAATGCCTGGAGCTGGAGGTTCGAGGTGGCCGACAGTTCCCTCGACCACCGCCCGAGCAGGTGAAAGCCCGAGATCTGGCGTGCCTCCGGCACCTGCTCGATCTCCGCACTGGAAGCGCCGCCC
>JBKJOC010000432.1:0-3479 GCA_046595725.1 Candidatus Eiseniibacteriota bacterium | reverse complement strand
ACCACCTCTCTCCCGACCACGTTCGCCTTCACCGGTGATCCGATCACGGGCAGCGGCTGGGTGATGGGATCCAACAGCGAGCTGCGCATGATGCAATCGGTCGGCCCGTTCACCATGGCCCCGGGCGATACGCAGGACGTGGTGATGGCGGTCGTTGTCGGGCAGGGCGTGAACCACCTCGACTCGATTCGCCGCCTGCGCGAGCTGGCCGACTCGATCAGCCTCGACGGCAGCGTGGTCCCGGGGCCGCCGATCGCTCCGGTGCTGCCGGTCCCCGGCCACGTCCTGACGCTCGCGCCGCTGGCGATGCCCCTGGTCGGCGCGCTGCGCTTCGAACTCGCGGCGCCTCCGGGAGATGCCTGGCGGCTCGATCTCTTCGATGCCCGCGGCCGCCGCGTCGCTCGCGTCGGGGAAGGGGTCGGGACCGGCTTCACCCAGTCGGCTGAGACCGGCTCCGCGCGCCCTGCCCCCGGCGTCTATTGGGCCGCGCTGTCCACGATCGACGACCGGGTCTCCCGCCGCATCGTCGTGCTCGGCCGGTGAGAATCATTCGCCTGGCGTTGGCCCTGATTCTCTGCGCTGCCACCGCGCACGCCCAGGAAGCGCGCTACCAGGCGAAGATCACGAACGCGAATCGCGTCGGCCTGACGGTCACGAACTACGGCTTCTTCGGCAACAACTTCAACTCGCGCTCGCCGTCGATGGAGTACCCGCTGGGCGAGGGCCTCGAGCATCTCTCGCGCGCCGGGCTGTGGATCGGCGCGCGCGCGATCTCCGACACCGGCGAGGTGATCCGCGTGTCGCAGGGCGCGATCGACAACTCCCAGGGCTCGGACCAGGTGGCGGACGCGGAGTTCACGCCGCTCCCCGGGACGATGGTCGAGCGCTCGCGCATTCGGACCTCGAAGTTCTACTCGCCCGACGCGGTGAGCGACCAGGACTTCGTCGCGCTCTTCACCGACCGCCCCGGCAGGCCGGGCTCGTCCAATTCCAGCCAGGACCATGTCCCGTTGGGCGTCAACGTGCGGCTGTCGACCTACGCGTTCGGGCTCGAGGCGGCCGCGGACTTCGTCGTGCTCCACTTCGAGATCACGAACGCCGGGCCGCCCCTGCGCGACGTGTTCGTCGCGCTCTACTCGCAGCTGGTCTCCGGCAACAAGTCGAGCTACCCGACCTGGCCGCCGTCGGGCTCCTCGCCTGCGGGGTCGTGGTACTACAAGAAGTACTTCACCTGGGTGGACTCGCTCGCCATGGTCGCCGAGCACTACTGCGTGGCGGTCGACGCGCAGGGCAATCCCGACTCCACCACCTGCAACTTCAAGGTCGCCCCCGCCTGGGCGGCGAGCAAGTTCCTGGGGGTGCGCGCCGGATCGACCCTGGTGCCCGAGCCCGACAGCGTCCGCGTCGGCGTGCGCTTCTGGAATTACCAGCCCGGCGACTCGACGCGCGACGAGGACATCGAGCGCTACGCCCTGATGGCGAAGCGCGGGGTCGACGATTCATCCGCCCTCCTGCCCGGCCGCGGCCCGAACCTCTCCCCCATCGAGATGATCTCGATCGGGCCCTTCCCCGAGATCCCGCCCGACTCGACGATCTCGGTCGACTTCGCGTTCGTCGGCGGCCGCCAGTTCGAGGACCTGCTGACCCACGCCGCGTTCGCCCAGTTCGCGTTCGAGCAGAACTACCTGCTGCCCGCGCCACCGCCCTCGCCGCGGCTCCTCGCACGCGCGATCGACGGTGCCGTCGAACTGCTGTGGGACGCATCGCCCGAGACCACGAGCGACCCGACGAGCCCGGCCCCGGGCGGCCTCGACTTCGAGGGCTACCGCGTCTACGCGGGAACCGAGCGCAACCGGCTCGCGCTGGTGTCGCAGTACGACCGGGTCGACAGCACCGGCTTCAACACCGGCTTCGAGGCAATCCGCCTGCCGCAGCCCGTGATCGAGGGCGGCGACACGCTGGCCTACCGCACGGTGGTGCCGGCGCTCAAGAACGGGTTCAAGTACTACGTCGCCGTGACCAGCTACGACACGGGCGACGAGCAGATCACCTCGCTCGAGTCCGGCATCAACGAGAACAAGATCCTCGTGGTGCCGAACCCGGGCCCCGGCGAGCGCCCCGGTGTGGCGGTCTATCCCAACCCCTACCACGCCGAGGCGGCATGGGACGCGGGCCGGCTCGTGCGCGACCACTATCTGTGGTTCGCCGGCCTGCCGGCGCGCGCGCGGATCCGCATCTTCACCCTTTCAGGCGACCTGGTGTACGAGACCGACTTCGACGGCGCTTCCTACCAGGGCGCGAATGCGCGCGGACTCTACGATCCGAAAAAGGACATCGACACGCCGGCGCCGACGCTCTCCGGTGCGTCGTTCGCCTGGAACCTGATTACTCGCAGCGGGCAGGCTGCGGCATCGGGGCTCTACTTGTGGTCGGTCGAGGATCGCGATTCGGGCAGATCGGAGCGCGGGAAGTTTCTGGTGGTGAAGTCGGATGTGGAAGGGTTTCGATAGCTTGAGAGGGCGACCTGTCAGTTGGTGTCCGTGACGAGAACGAGCGCGATCAATTCCTCACCGTAGCGCGCGAGTTTGTTTTCTCCGACACCGGACACTTGCCGCAAGGTCTCGATCGATCGCGGCCGGACGCGCGCGATCTCGGCGAGCGTCCGGTCGTGGAAGACGACGTACGCCGGCACGCCCTGCGCCGCAGAGGCCGCCTTGCGCCAGGCCTTGAGCTCATCGAACAGCGCGCTTTCCGCCCCCGAGGGCGCGGCCGTGCCGAACGCTTCGCGCGCCTTCGCGGCCGCCTTCCGGCGGGAGCGCGGTGCGAGCGCAATTGCCGAGGCACGCCGCAGCTCCACGCGTCGCTCGCCGCGGAGCACAAGCCGCGCCGCAGGAGTCGTACGCAGCCCGCCGTGGCCGTCGGGATCGGGTTCGAGCAGTCCCAGCACGACCAGTTGGCGCATCACGCGCCGCCACTCGCGCTCGTCGAGGTCCGCGCCGACACCGAACGTCGGCAGGCGATCGTGGCCGAGGCGCGCAATCTTCTCCGATGGTTTGCCGAGCAGGACATCGACGACGTGGCCGGCGCCAAAGCGCTCGCCCGTGCGCATCACCGCGGACAACGCCTTCTGCGCCGCGACCGTGCCATCCCAGCGCTCGGGCGGCTCGAGGCAGACATCGCAAGAGCCGCAGCCAGCGGCGCGGGCCTCACCGAAATACGAGAGGATCACCGAGCGCCGGCAGTCGGCGGTCTCGCAGTAGGCGAGCATGTCGTCGAGCTTGCGCACCTCGACGCGGCGGCGCTCCGGCGTCGACTCCGAGCGCTCGATGAACCCGCGCAGCTGAACCACGTCGCCCAGGCCGTACGCCATCCAGGCTTCCGCGGGCTCGCCGTCGCGGCCGGCGCGGCCGGTCTCCTGATAGTAGCCCTCGAGCGACTTCGGCAGGTCGAGGTGCGCGACGAAGCGCACGTCGGGCTTG
>JBKJOC010000419.1:0-4218 GCA_046595725.1 Candidatus Eiseniibacteriota bacterium | reverse complement strand
TTTCTCGGCCTCGCCGACCGAGGGCAGCGCGACCGGCAGGAACTTCGCGCGCACGGGCGTCCCGCCGTCGGCGGCGAGGCGGCCGAACGACGTGTCCTGGCTCACCGGAGCGCCGCTTCGAGCGTGCGCACGTTGGAGAAGCGCGCAGCGGTTGGATCGATTCCCGATTGCGCGTCCATCCAGTCCTGGATCTCGCGCACGCCGGAATCGATCGAGTGGCGCGCGCGGTAGCCCAGTTCGTCCTCGATGCGGGCGAACGAGACCCTGTAGGATCGCGGGTCGCGCGTCTCGCTCACGTTGAGCTTCGCGTCGGGGAAGCGCGACGCGATCGCCTCGCCGAGTTCGCCGATGCGCAGGTTGAGCGCATCGGAGCCGACGTTGTAGGTGCGGCCGGCGGCCTTTGGATGATCGAGCGCGGCCAGGAGCGCGCTGGCGACGTCGTCGACGTGCACCTGGGGGCGCCATTGCTCGCCGCCGTACACCTCGACGACCCCCTCGCGCAGGGCGCGCGCGGTGAGCAGGTTGACGACGAGGTCGAACCGCATGCGCGGCGAGACCCCGAACACGGTCGCGAAGCGAAGGAGGACGCACTCGACACCGGAACCTTCGAGGCGTGCGCGGAACAGCGCCTCGGACTCGAGGTTCGACTCCGCGTAGAGCGACATCGGTCCGGTCGGGGAGTTCTCATCGAGCCAGGAGTCGCCGGCGGCGCCATAGACCGAGCAGGTGGAGGCGAACACCAGGCGGCGCACACCTGCAGCCTTCGCGGCCTCGGCGAGCGTGACCGTGGACTCGATATTGACGGCGCGCGTGAGCCCGGGATCGAGCGCGCAGGCCGGATCGCCGACCAGGCCCGCGAGGTGGAGCACGCCGCCGGTGCCCAGGGTGGCGCGGGCGACGAGCTCCGCATCGCGCACGTCGCCGACGAGAACTTCGAGCCCCGCCGAGGAACGGTGGGGCGCGAGGGCTTCATCGCCGAACATCATGGAGTCGAGAACACGAACCGGTCGGCCCTCGGCCAGCAGTCGTCCGACCGTGACCGAGCCGATGTAGCCGGCGCCCCCGGTGACCAGCACCGGAAGGCGCGAAATCGATGGGGGCACGAAGTCCTCGATCGCAGGAGCAGGCGGGGCGGAGGCCCCGAACGGACGCAGGTCGCGCACCCACGGGCGCGCGCACGCGCACAATCGTAAACGTCGGGACGTTCGCGTGACAAGGCCCATGGCCTGCGCGGCGTCGGAATGCGCCTTCCCCCCGCGGGACACAATCCCGCGCAGGCGCGAGGTTCACGTGGCATCACCGCGCTTCGTGCGCGACACCGCTGGCTTTGCCATCAGCCAGTACCTGTCGCGTTTCCTGCAATTGTTCCGCGGCATCATCGCCGCGCGCCTCCTCGGGCCTGCTGCCTACGGCTCGTGGAACGCGCTGTTGCTCGTGCTTGACTATGGCATCCTGAGCCAGCTCGGGCTCCAGCAGGGGCTCGACCAGGAGATTCCGGGCGCACTCGCGAAGGGCGATGAGGCGAAGACGGCGCGCTTAAAGCGCGGTGGCGTCGCCGGCATGATCGCGCTCTGGACCGTGTTCGCGGCCCTGGTCCTGGCCTACCTGGTGCTCAAGAAGCGCCAGTGGGCCGACGGCTGGGGCGCCGGCGGCGTGGTGCTCATGCTGGTCTCTGTGCTGCTGCAGGAGCTGATCTTCTACCATGGCACGCTGCTCCGCTCGCACGGCCGGATCGGAGCCGTCAGCAAGGCGCTGTCGGTCCAGGCAATCGCCAGCGGGCTGCTCGGCATCGGGCTGGTGTTCCCGTTCGGCGTCTGGGGTCTCCTCGCGGGGTGGCTCGGCGGGCAGGTCATCGCGCTCGTCTACTTGAGGCGCGAGGGCGCGTCGATCGCGCCGCTGGCGCTGGTCCCGAACGCCGGAACGCGGCAGCTGCTGGCGCGCGGCTTCCCGATCTTCCTCTTCATGGCGTCGAGCATGGTGCTCAAGTCGATCGACCGCCTGATGATCCTCAAGTTTCTCTCGGTCGAGGCCCTGGGTTACTACAGCATCGGGCTCATGGGCGTCTCGATGCTGCTCTACCTCCCCGAGTCGGTGTCCTACGTGCTCTATCCGCGCATGCTCGCCAAATACGCCGAAACGCGCGACGCCGATGCGACCGCGCGCGACATGGTCCGTCCGCTCGCGACCGTGGCGTGGATCATGCCGCTGGTGGTGGGCGTGAGCGTGTTCTGGGTGCGCGAGCTGGTGCTGCTCCTCCTGCCGGGTTACCTGCCGGGCGTGACCGCGCTCTCGATCCTCCTGTTCGGCTCGCTCGGGCTCGCGCTGTCCTCGATCCCGGCGTTCTACATCATGGCCATCCAGAAACAGGTCAAGCTCCTGCCGCTCGCCTTCGGCGCGATCGTGCTCGACCTGCTGCTGATCGGGCTCTTCCTCAAGCTCGGATGGAAGCTCGAGGGCGTCGCCGCCGGCGTCTCGATCGGTTACGTCGTCTACGGCGTGGGGCTCCTGGCGTACGCCGCCAGTCACCTGGCGGGCACCCTGCGCGAGCGCACCGCCTGGGTGCTGCGATCGGTCCTGCCCACGCTGTGGGCGGCGACGCTCGCGATCGGCCTGGTGACGGTGGTGCGCGGATACCTGCCGCCGTCGTTCAACGGCTGGATGATGGCGGCCGCGCAGTCGTTCCTCTTCGTGCTGCTCTACCTCGCCGCGGCGCGGCGCTTCCGGCCGCGCACGGGAATCGTGGCGCTCCTGCGCGAGTCGAACTGGCCGTTCGCGCGCATGGTGGCGGGAGCCTGGGCCCGTGACTGAGCGTGGGGGCGTGATCGCGCGCGGCCTGCCGGGCGGCGCGCTGGCGTTTGGTGCGGGAGTGACCGCGCTGCTCGCGGCCTCCGCCGCGGGGGCGCCGTTGCCGCAGGCGCTGCGCATGACCGCCGCCGTGCTCGCGCTCGTAGTCTGGCCGGGGGGCATGATCCTGCGCCACTTCCGCGCCGACCGGGAGATCGAGTGGCCGGGCCGGATCGCCTACGCGTTCGTGCTCGGGCTCCTGCCGGGCGGGCTGCTCGCGCTGGCGTCTCACTTCGGCCGCTTCGACGCCGGGCTCGCGCTCTGGCTCCTGCCGTTGCTCGGCTTTGCGCTCGCCCTGCTGGCGGTGCGTCGGGAGCCGGCCCAGCCGCACCCGCGCGGCTTCCTGCCCTGGCTCCTCGTGGGGGTGTGGGCACTGGTCGTGACCGGAGTGGTGGGCACTCTGGGCGCCCCGCTGCTCAACGACGCGGATTCGCTCGACCACATCGCGACCGTGCGCCGCATCGTCGACACGCGCGTCGCGTTCCCGACCGATGCCTTCTTCCACGATGCGGGTGCAAACGGGGCGGATCCGCGCAAGGGGACCTACCACGTCGTGCTGGCGTTGCTGTCGCGGGCGGCCCGGGTCGATCCGGTCACGCTCTGGCGCTTCCTGCCGCTCCTGTTCGTCCCCATGTTCCTGCTCTCCGCCTACGTGCTGACCTACACGCTGACGAAGTCGCGCATGGCGGGCGTGGTGGCGGCGGGACTCTTCCCGTTCCTCTATGGCGGCGGCCCGGGCGGGACCGAGTTGCGCGAGGCCGTCTACTCGACGCGCGTGGGCGAGATCGCAGCGCTGCTCTCGGTCGCCGCGTTGGTGCGCTTCATCGAGGAGGGCGGCAGACGCCGGCTGGTCCTGTTCTGGGTTGCTGCATGCAGCGCGCTGCTGATCCATGTGTGGTACGCGCTCTACTTCGCACTCGCGCTCGGCGCCTATGCGCTGGGCGTGCTCGTGGGCGCGCGCACGCGCGAGCGCGTGGCGCGCTTCACGTGGGCGTTCGGTGGACTGCTGCTGCTGGCGGGACCCTACCTCGCATTGCGCGCGCAGCAGGCGTACGGGCCGCAGAACGTGATCCACACCGAGCCCCAGGGCCTGCTCTACCTGAGCGAAAAGTTCTTCACGGTCGATCCCCAGGCGATGGGTGTGTGGCACGGACCCTGGCTCGTGGTCGCTCTGCTGGCCGTGCCATGGTTCTGGTCGCGCCGCCGCGAATCGACCGGCTGGATCTACCTCGCAGTCGTCACGCCGGCGGTGCTGCTGATCGTGATGAACCCGCTGCTCCTGCCGCTCGCCCAGGCGAAGCTCGGCTACCTGACAATGCGCCTGATCTGGATGGCGCCCGTGATCCCGGCGGTGGCGATGGTGGTCACCGCGCT
>JBKJOC010000369.1:0-5529 GCA_046595725.1 Candidatus Eiseniibacteriota bacterium | reverse complement strand
GCCGCCTGCGCCGACTCGCGCATGACGTCGCCGAGCTGGCCGGTCAGCATCAGCTCGCCCTTGCCGGGCAGGATCGAGACCTCGAAGGTCATGATGTCGCCGCCCGATTCGGTCCATGCCAGGCCGGTCGAGACACCGACGCGGCCCTTCTTCTCGACGGGCTGGTCGACGAAACGCGGCGGGCCCAGGAGCTCGTGCAGGTTCGCCTCGGTCACCTTGAGCGCCCTGGGCAGGTCGCCGGCGGCCTTCTTGCGCGCGACCTTGCGGCAGATCAGGTTGATCTCGCGCTCGAGGTTGCGCACTCCCGCCTCACGCGTGTAGCCGCGGGCGATCGCGCGGATCGCCTGGGGATCCAGCTTCAGGTCCTTGTCCGCGAGGCCGGCGGACTTCTTCGCCTTGGGCAGCAGGAAGCGCTGGCCGATCGCGAGCTTTTCCTCGTCCAGGTAGCCCGGCAGCCGGATGATCTCCATGCGGTCCTGGAGCGCCGGCGGGATCGTGTAGAGCGAGTTCGCCGTGCACACGAACATCACCTTCGAGAGGTCGAACTCGACCTCCAGGTAGTGGTCGGTGAACGAGTGGTTCTGCTCGGGATCCAGCACCTCGAGCAGCGCCGACGCCGGGTCGCCGCGGAAGTCCGAGCCCAACTTGTCCACCTCGTCGAGCAGGAACAGCGGGTTCCGCGAGCCGGCCTTCTTGAGGCTCTGGATCACGCGCCCCGGCAGCGAGCCGATGTAGGTGCGACGGTGGCCGCGGATTTCGGCCTCGTCGTGCACGCCACCGAGCGAGACGCGCACGAACTTGCGCCCGAGCGCGCGGGCGATCGACTTGCCGAGCGAGGTCTTGCCCACACCCGGCGGCCCGACGAAGCACAGGATCGGCCCACGGTTCTCGCCCGTCAGCTTGATCACGGCGATGTGCTCGAGGATGCGCTCCTTGACCTTCTTGAGCCCGAAGTGGTCCTCATCGAGGATCTTCTGCACCGCCTTGATGTCGTCGTGGTCCTTGGTCTGCTTGTTCCACGGCAACGCCACCAGCCAGTCGAGGTAATTGCGCACGACCGTGGCCTCGGGCGACATGAACGACATCTTGCTCAGGCGGTCGAGTTCCTTCATCGCGCGCGAGTGGGTGTCCTTGGGCATGCGGGCGCGGCGGATCTGCTGGGCCAGGTCCTCGAGCTCGCTCGAGAACTCGTTCTGGTAGCCCAGCTCCTTGCGGATCGCCTTGAGCTGCTCGTTGAGATAGAACTCCTTCTGGTTCTTGTGCACCTGCGAGCGCACCTGGCCCTCGATCTTGCGCTCGAGCTTGACGATCTCGAGCTCGGAGGCGAGCGTCGACGCGAGGGTTTTCAGGCGATCGATCGCCGGGATGGTCTCGAGGATCTTCTGCTTGGCCTGCGCCTTGATCAGGAGCTGGGCCGCCACGGTATGCGCCAGGCAGCTCGGCTCGCTGATGTTGTTCGCCGTCATCAGGACCTCGTCCGGGATGCGGCGATTCAGGTGCACGTACTCGTTGAACGCCGCGAGGACGTTGCGCATCTGCGCCTCGACCTCGGGAGGCGCGGGCTCGATTTCAGGGACCAACTCGATCTGGCAGGTGTAGGCATCGCCGGTCCAGTGGTACTTGGAGGCGTTCGCCCGCACGATGCCCTCGACCAGCACGCGCAGTGTGCCGTCGGGCAGGCGGAACAGCTGGAGCACGCGCACCACCGTGCCGACCGTGTGCAGCTCGTCGGGGCCGGGATCGGACACCTCGGAGCGCTTCTGGGCGACGCACAGCAACACGCGGTCCTTGGCGACGGCGCGCTCGACCGCGTTGATCGACGGCACGCGCCCGACCAGCAGCGGGATCGTCATGTACGGAAACACGACGACGTCGCGCAGCGGCAGCACCGGCAGGCGGTCCTGGAACTCGAACGTCTCGTCGCCGCGCGTGACGGAGAGCTTCTGGCTCTTCCGCCCGTTGGTCTTCGACCCCTCGGCCGATTCGGAATCGGCCTTGGGGTCGGGGACTTCCCGGGCGGGGACGGCCGCGGGGCGCTTCCTCACATCCTTCGGTTCGGTCACTCGCTCTCCCTTGTCTAGGCCTCTTTCTTGCGCTTCTCGCGCTCGCCGCGGAACGTCAGGAGCGGCGGCGTCTTGCCTTGCACGGTTTCGGTCGAGATGGTGCACCCGATCACGTCGAGGCGCGACGGGATGTCGTACATGACGTCCAGCATGCTCTCCTCGAGCACGGCCCGGAGGCCGCGCGCGCCGGTTCCGCGCTTCATCGCGATGGTCGCGATGATCTTGAGCGCATCCTCGGTGAAGTCGAGCTTGACGCCCTCCATCTCGAAGAACTTCTGGTACTGCTTGGTGAGCGCGTTCTTGGGCTCCGTCAGGATCGAGATCAGCGCCTTCTCGTCGAGCGAGTCGAGCGTGCCGATGACCGGCAGGCGGCCGACCAGCTCGGGGATCAAGCCGTACTTGAGCAGGTCCTCGGGCTCGACCTGCGACAGCAGCTCGCCGGTGCTGCGCTCCTGCTTGGACTGGATCGTCGCACCGAAGCCCATGGTCTTCTGGCCCACCCGCTTCTCGATGATCTTGTCGAGACCCTCGAACGCCCCGCCGCAGATGAACAGGATGTCCTTGGTGTTGACCTCGATGTACTTCTGCTGGGGATGCTTGCGTCCGCCCTGCGGCGGCACGTTCGCGATCGTCCCCTCGATGATCTTGAGCAAGGCCTGCTGCACGCCCTCGCCCGAGACGTCGCGCGTGATCGACGGGTTCTCGGACTTGCGCGAGATCTTGTCGATCTCGTCGACGTAGACGATGCCGTGCTCGGCGTTGACGAGGTTGAAGTCGGCGGCCTGCAGCAGGCGCACCAGGATGTTCTCGACGTCCTCGCCGACGTAGCCCGCCTCGGTCAGGCAGGTGGCGTCGACAATGGCGAACGGCACCTTGAGGAAGCGTGCCAGCGTGCGAGCAAGCAGCGTCTTGCCCGTGCCGGTGGGGCCGATCAGCATGATGTTGGACTTCTCGAGCTCGACGTCATTGGTCGACGGCTGCGAGTAGATCCGCTTGTAGTGGTTGTAAACCGCCACCGAGAGCGTCTTCTTGGCGCCGTCCTGGCCGACCACGTAATCGTCGAGGATGCGCTTGATCTCGTGCGGCTTCGGCAGGTTGCCCGTCGCCTGCGGCTGGTCGCGCTCGATCTCTCCCTCGAGGATGTCGTTGCAGAGCTTGACGCACTCGCTGCAGATGTAGACCGACGGGCCCGACACCAGGCGGGCGACTTCGTCCTGTCCACGACCGCAGAACGAGCAGCGGATGGGGTGCGGAGAGGCGATGCGCTTCTTCATCTAGCGGACCTGCGCCGGCGCCGGGGCCGGGGCCGGCGCGGTCGGCGTCGGCGGGCTGTTCTCGGCGCGCTTGTTGATCACGTGGTCGACGATGCCATAGTCCCTGGCCTCCTCCGACGACATGAAGAAGTTGCGGTCGGTGTCGCGCTCGATGCGCTCCAGCGGCTGCTTGGTGTGGTGCGCCAGGATGCTGTTGAGCTGCTCGCGCGTCTTGAGCATCTCCCTGGTGTAGATCTCGATGTCCGACGCCTGGCCCTGCGTGCCGCCGAGCGGCTGGTGGATCATGATGCGCGAGTTGGGCAGCGCCGAGCGCTTGCCCGCAGCTCCGCCCGCCAACAGCACGGCGCCCATCGAGGCGGCCTGGCCCATGCAGTAGGTGGCCACGTCCGGCTTGATGAATTTCATGGTGTCGTAGATCGCGAGCCCGGCCGTCACCACGCCGCCCGGCGAGTTGATGTAGAGCCAGATGTCGCGGTCCGGGTCCTCGGCCTCGAGGAACAGGAGTTGCGCGATGACGAGGTTCGCGATCTGGTCGTCAATCGGAGTCCCGATGAAGACGATGCGGTCCTTGAGCAGGCGCGAAAAAATGTCGTACGCGCGCTCTCCGCGACTGGTCTGCTCGACGACGATGGGAACCAGGGCCATGGCGACAGGATCTCCGTCCGTGTGCGTGTTCGGTCTTCCCGCAGCGGTCCCGATCAGGTCCCGGCCACGAGCGTCGACTCGTTGGATGCCTTCTCTTCTGTCACCTGTGCGTGCTCGAGCAGGAAGTCGAACACCTTGCGGCGCTCCAACACATCCTTGACACGACTGCGGCGCTGCTCCGGTGAGAGCGAACGGAACTCCTGCGCCACCCGTCCGCCCGCCGACAGCAACTTGCCGAGTTCCTCGCCCACTTCCGGGTCGGTTACCGCCAGGTTCTCCTGGGTGGCGATCGAGTCGAGCAGGAACTCCCGCTTCACCTGGCGCTCGAGCGCCGCGCGCACGCGGCCCTTGAGCTCGGCAAGCTCGGCTTCCGGGACGTCCTGTCCGGAGCGGCTCACCATCTGGTTCAGCTCCTCGTCCGTCTTCTTCTCGATCCAGCGCTCGGGCACCGGAACCTCGTTCCGGTCCACGATCGCCTCGACCAGCGCGTCCTCGACTTCCCGGCGCGACGCCAGCCGGGCCTCGCCTTCGAGGTTCAGCCGGATGCGGGCGACCAGGTCCTCAAGCCGGTCCAGGCCGAAGATCTCCCTTGTCCAGTTATCGTCCCTCAGGCGCGTTTTCTTCTCCCTGATTTTGCGGACCCGCACGTGGAATTGCACGTCTTTCCCTGCGAGCTCCGCATTCGCGAATTCGGCCGGGTAGGAGACCTTGAGAGTGCGGCTTTCCCCCACCTGCGCCCCCAACAGGCCCTCCTGAAAGGCCGGCAGGAGCCCTTCCGACCCGAGCTGGATCTCGACGTCGCGGCGCCGGCTTGACTTGAGGGACTGGCCCTTGGCGTCGAGCCGCACGTGGTCGACCACGAGGAGGTCCCCGTCCTGGGCGGGACGCTCGACGTCGAGCCATTGGGTGCTCGATTCCTCGAGCGCGGCGATCTCACGCTCGACGTCCTGATCCTCGATCTCGCGCGTCTTGCGCTTCACGGGAACGCCTTTGTAGTCCTTGGCCAGGACCTCGGGCCGAACCTCGACCGTCGCCTTGAAGCTGAGCGGGCCGCCGTGCTCGTACTTGAGGTCGTCGATCTCGGCCGGCAGGAGCGGCAGGATCTGCTGCTCGGAAAAGGCCTGCCGGCAGGCGCGCTCGATCGAGCGCTCCAGCGTTTCCTGCTCGAAAGAGGCGCCGAAGCGCTGCTCGAGCATCGAGCGCGGCACCTTGCCCTTCCGGAATCCGGGAAGGGCGGCGCGGCGGGCGGTATCGGCAACCACGCGCTCGAGCTCCTGGCCGATCTCGGCGGCAGGGACTTCGAACTCGAGGACGCGGCGGGTCGGGGACGACTCCATGAGCTGAACGTTCAAGGCGAAACGATCTCCTGGCGCCCTCCGGGGGACGGCGCCTGCTCGGGGCGTAAGGCTCGGCGCGTCCGCGCGGCCGGGGCGGATGCGAGAGGGGGGACTCGAACCCCCACGAGTTTCCCCACCGGAACCTAAATCCGGCGCGTCTGCCAGTTCCGCCACTCTCGCGTCGGCGTTGCCATGGGGAAGAAATGTTCG
>JBKJOC010000050.1:0-10320 GCA_046595725.1 Candidatus Eiseniibacteriota bacterium | reverse complement strand
GCTGTGGCGCCGAAGGATCGAGCCCACGGGCCGCGCCAAAACCCCACCGAGGAGCCGACCGCTTTGAACGCATCGCCCCAGCCTGACGACGCCCCGTTCCCGCTCGGCTCGGTGCAGGCGGTGGCGAGCCGTTCCTGGGACCTCTGCGTGCGCGAGGATCCCGTTGGCCTGCTCGTGATCCCCTTCATCATCTCCTTCCCGGTCTACGTCTTCCTCACGATCCTGGGCGAGCTCATCCGCCATCCTGACGCGCTGCCGCGCGAGGCCTCGCTCCTCACTGCCGTCTTCGGCGTGCTGCCGCTCGTGATTTTTGCGCGCGTGTTCGGCGAGGCGTGGATCCTGTGGCGCGCCGATGCCGAGGCGCACGGCCGGCGCGTCGGCTTCGGCGAGACCGTCAAGCATGCCTTTACGCGCACCTGGTACCTCGTGGTCGTCATGCTCACGGGTTACGCGCTGTTCCAGGTCGGGTTCTTCTTCTTCGTGCTGCCGGGAATCATGGTGGCGGTGGTCGCGTCGTTCGCGAACCAGGCCGCGGTGCTCGGTCCGGGACGACTGATCGCCTCGCTCCGGCAGAGCTGGGAGCTGGTCGAGCACAACATCGGGGCGTGGTTCGGCATGGTGGCGTACTGGCTGGTCGTGTTCGCCGGCCTCGGCATCCTCGTCACGATCCTGCGCATGACGTTCGAGCACTTCGCGGGCGGGCCGCTCGGGTTCATGCTCGACCTCCTGCTCGGGCTGCCGCTCCAGATCTCGCTGCTCGTCTTCACCGCGTGCTGGACGCTGTTCTATCGCGAGCTCGAGGCCCGCCGCCACGTGCAGCTCAGCGTCGCGCATTCCGCGCACCCGGACATCCACGCCCACGCATCCTGATGCGCCCATCCTTCCTCGCAGGAATCCTGGGCCTGCTCGCGTGCCTGCTGCCCGCATGCGCGCTGGCCGCGCCCGAGCGGGTTCCCGTGCTCTTCGTGGACTCGGGCCATGTCTACGTCGCCTGGGAGGGTGCGCGCGAGGGCGCGCGGGCCGCGCTGGTCGGGCCCGACGGCATCGCGACCGACACCGCCCTGGTCCTGTGGACGCGCGACGCGATCACCGCGCTCAGCCGGGCTTCCGCGCGCTCGCACGTCGCCGAGATGAACAATGAGTGGTGGGCCATCCCGCTCACGGAGAGCACGGGCCCGCGCGGTACGCTCACCGTGCCGCTCTTCGCCGACCCCGCGACGCTCGATCCCGCGCTCGTCACCTCGCTCGCCGAGAAGCAGGTCACGACCCAGATCTTCGAGGGCCTCGTGCGCTTCGATGCGCACTTGAAACCCATCGCAGCGGCGGCGGACTCGTTCCGCCAGGCGGGGCGCGTGTGGACGTTCCACCTCCGAAGGGACGGGCGCTTTCACGACGGACGCCCCGTGCGCGCAGCGAACGTCGTGGCGACGCTCGAGCGCGCGCTCGGCCCGGCCACCCGCGCGCCGCGGATCGAGGGCCTGGTTGACGCGATCGCGGGCGCCTCCGCGTACCGCGCGGGCAGGGCGACGCGGATCTCGGGGCTCGCCGTCCGCGACAGCCTGACGCTCGCCATCACGGTCACGCGCGAGCGCGCGGCACTGCTGGCCGAACTGGCCGGGCCTGCCGCGTTCCTCGTGCCCGCTCCGGGCGCGGCGTTCGAACCCGTCGGCAGCGGGCCGTTTCGCTTCGTGCGCCGGGGCGCCGACGGCGTCGTGCTGCGCGCGGCGCCCGGGCGGACTTCGGGGATCGACTCGCTGGTCTTCCGGCGCGTCGACGGTCCCGATGACGCCGCGCTGCAGTTCGAGCTCGGCCGCATCGACCTCGTTTCCGCGCGCGAGAGCGACGAAGCCAGGCTGACGAAGGTCGACCGCGATCCGCCGCTTCCGATCGCGCAGGACGAGGCCGCAACCTACTACGTCGGAATGAACACGCGCCTGCCCTGGCTCTCGCGCCGCGCGACGCGGCGGTCGCTCGCGGCGTCGATCGATCGCGCGCTCGCGGTGCGGGTGCTCGTGCCCGGGCGCGGGCGGCTCGCGCGCGGGCTCCTGCCGCCGGCGTTCGGCCTGCCGGAACTGCCGGACAGCGTGTGGCGGCCCACGCAGAACGAGGCCCGCGCCTGGCCCGTGGCGCCGCCGCCTTCGAACGGGCTTTCGTTCTGGCTGCCGCAGGGCTCGGCCACGGGCGAGCGCCTCGCCGAGTTCGTGCAGGCCGGCCTGGCGCGGCGCGGCCTCAAGCTGCGCATCGTGGTCAAGCCGTGGGCGGAGTTCGAGCGCGCCGTGATCGGCGGGCAGGCCGACCTGTTCTACCTGTCGTGGTTTGCCGACAGTCCCGATCCGCTTGCGTTTGCGTCTTCGATGATCGAGAGCAAGCGCCGCGGCGTCGGCGGCAATCGCACCTACTTCTCCAGCGCCGCGGTCGACCAGGCGCTCGCCGCCGCGCGCGACGCGCCGACGAAGGCTCGTGCGCAGGCGGCCCTCCTCCATGCCGAACGGCTCGCGCTCTCTGATGCGCCGCTGGTGCCGCTCTTTCACAGCGTGAATGTCGTGCTGCGAAGGCCGTGGGTCACGGGCTTCGTGCCCGATCCGCTCGGCGCGCCGCGCTACGAACAGGTCGAGGTACGGCGTGGCTATTAGCGGCCGGCTGACGCGCAAGCTCATCCTGGCATTCCTGTTCGTCGCGCTGGTGCCGCTCGGCCTCCTGGCGGCATTCGGTCCGCGCATCGTGCGGCGGCACTTCCAGGACCTCTCGCGCGAGCGCATCGCGAACGTGCTGGGCGCGGTCGGCCGGGACCTGGACCTCAAGCGCGAGACGATCAAGCTGCAGGTCGAGAACCTCGCCGCCGATCCTGAACTGGTCCGCCAACTCGCGCTCGTCGGTCCCGAGGGCGTTCCGAACCTCGCCTTGATCGACCGCATCGTCGAGCGGCGGGAGGCGCTGGGACTCGACTGGCTCGAGGTCACCGACTCGGCGGGGATCGTGCTCGCGCGCGGCCATGCCCGCGGGGACTTCGGGATCTCGCTGGCGGAAGATCCCCTGGTCGCGGCGGCGCGGCGGGGCACCTCGCTGGCGGCGATCTCGACGCCCACGCCGCCCGACTCGGCGATCACGGCGGCGGACTCGAGCCTCGCCGTCCTCGCCGCCGCGCCCGTCGTGTTCGAGGGCAGCGTGCTGGGCGTGGTGCGGGGGGGAGCGTTGCTCGATCGCTCGTTCATCCATCGCTTGCGCCTGCTCTCGGGCGCGGACATCGCGGTCATCGACAGTGCGGGGCGGGAGCGTGCCTCCACGTTCCTGCCCGACTCCTCGCAGCCCCAGGCGGTCGTGCACGCCCTCGACCGCCCGACCGCATTCGATCCGTCCGACACGACCGAGGTGCCCGATTCGACCCGCGAGATCCGGCTCGAAGCGGTGCCGTTCCGCGTCGGCTCGTTTGCGCTCATGGGCCCGACGGGACGCCCGATCGGGAGACTCGCGGTCGGAGTCTCGGAGGCCGACCTCGAGCGCACGCTGACGTCCCTGTTGCGCCTGCTCGGCGCGGCCGCGCTGATCGCGCTCTTCGTCGCGGTCGGCATGGCGCTGGCATTTGCCATCAACGTGAGCCGGCCGGTGCGGGCGCTCGCCCTCGCCGCACAGCGCGTGGCGCACGGCGACCTCACAGTGCGGCTCCCGGCGGGACCGGACGACGAGGTGGGCGACCTCATGTCCTCGTTCAACTCGATGGCGGTCGACCTCTCGGGCTCGCGCGAGCGCCTCGTCCGCGGCGAGCGCCAGGGCGCGTGGGCGCAGGTCGCACGCCGCCTGGCGCACGACATCCGGAACCCGCTGACGCCGATCCAACTCGCGATCGAGGAGGTCGAGCGTGCCCGCGCCGATGACGACCCGAACCTGGGCGAGGTGATCGCGCGCGCGGGTCGCACCATCAAGGCCGAGGTGCGCACGCTGCGCGACCTGGTGCGCGAATTCGGCGACTTCGCGCGCAGCCCGGCGCCGCGGCCAGAGGCTGTCGATCTCCACGAATTGCTCGACCACGCCGTCGACCTCTACGTCCCGTCGTCGATCGCGGTCGAACGCGACTACGCCTACCAGGGCGCCCCGATTCAGGCTGACCCCGACCTCCTGGCCCGCGCCTTCGGCAACCTGGTCAAGAACGCCTGCGAGGCGATGGCCGGCGAGGGTACGCTCACGCTTGCCACGCGCGCCATGGGTGAAGGTGTCGAGGTGTCGCTAGCCGATACGGGCCCGGGCGTACCCGTCGCAGACCGGGAGAAGATCTTCACGCCCTACTTCACGACCAAGGAGGACGGCACGGGGCTCGGCCTGGCGATCGTCCAGCGCGTGGTCGAGGATCACCGCGGCACGCTCGAGCTCGCTCCGGGCAAGGTCGGCGCCCGCTTCGTGCTCACGCTCCCGCTGGTGCCGCCGCCGAGCGAGGCCGCGCGTGTCTGACGCCGTCCTCGTCGTCGACGACGAGCCGCGCATCCTCGAATCGCTCGGCCGGCTGCTCGAGCACGGCGGCTTCCGCGCCTTTCTCGCGAAGGACGGCGCCTCCGCCGATGCGATCCTCGGCCGCGAGCCGGGCATCGGCTTGATCCTGCTCGACGTCGCGCTGCCGGGCGAGGACGGTCTCGCGCTGCTCGCGCGCTGGACGGTGGCGCATCCCGAGATCGGGATCATCCTCATGTCGGGCCACGGCACGATCGAGATGGCGGTCCAGGCGACCAGGCTCGGCGCCTACGACTTTCTCGAGAAGCCGCTCTCCTCGGACAAGGTGCTGGTCACGCTGCGCAACGCCGACCGCCGCCTCCAGCTCGAGCGCGACAACGAGTCGCTGCGGGAGATCGCGGGCATCGGCCGCTCGCTGGTCGGCCGCTCGCAGGCGATCGAGCTGCTGCTCGGCCGCATCGCGCTCGCCGCGCCAACGACTGCGACCGTGCTCGTCACCGGCGAGAGCGGCACGGGCAAGGAGCTGATTGCCCGCGCCCTGCACGACGCCTCGCCGCGCAGCAGCCAGGCCTTCGTCGCGCTCAACTGCGCGGCCCTGCCCGAGGACCTGGTCGAGAGCGAGCTCTTCGGCCACGAACGCGGCGCGTTCACCGGCGCGGTCGCGGCGCGCCGCGGCAAGTTCGAGGAAGCGCACAAGGGGACGCTCTTCCTCGACGAGATCGGCGACATGAGCGTGCGCACGCAGGCCAAGCTCCTGCGCGTGCTCGAGGATGGCCAGGTCACGCGCCTCGGCGGCTCGGTGCCGACGACGGTCGACGTGCGCATCGTGGCCGCGACCAATCGGCCCCTCGAGGACGCGATCACGCGTGGCGCGTTTCGCGAGGACCTGTATTACCGGCTGAACGTGGTGCCGCTGTCGGCCCCGCCCTTGCGCGAGCGCCCCGAGGACCTGGGCGTGCTCGCCGACCACTTCCTCGCCTTGTTGGGCAAGCAGATGGGCCGCAGGCCCCGCCGCCTCGAGCGCGCGGCGCTGGGTCGCCTGGCACGCCACCCCTGGCCGGGAAACGTGCGCGAGCTCAAGAACCTGCTCGAGCGGGTCGTGATCCTGACGCCGGGGGAGACGATCACCGAGGCCGACCTGACGGCGCACCTGCCGGGCGCGGCGCTTGCCTCCGCCGAACCGCCGCCTCTAGCGCCCGCAGCCCTGGAGGACGAGGAGCCCGCCGGCGAGGCCGCCGCCGGATCGCTCAAGGCGCAGCTCGAGGCCGCCGAGCGCGCCGCGATCGAGGACGCGCTCGGGCGTGCGGGCACGGTGGCGCGGGCCGCCGAGCTGCTCGGGCTCGAGCGGAGCCATCTCTACAAGAAGTTGCGGAAGCACCGCCTGCCCTACTGAGTTGCGCGTCAGTGAGCCAGGATCCGCTCCACGAACCAGAACAATCCCGCCACGACGACCACGCACGAGCCCGCGAACGCCACCCTCCGCCCCGCCGACTCATTCCAGCGTCTTACCAGCGCCAGCAGCGGCGCGGTCAGCAGCACGATCGCCGCCTGCCCGAACTCGACGCCGACGTTGAACGCGAACAGCGCCACCCCGAGCGCCTGCGCCGGCAGCCCGAATTCGCGCAGCACGCTCGCGAAGCCGAACCCGTGGACGAAGCCGAACACGAACGCCAGCCACCCCCTCTGGTCGCGCCCGCCGGGGCGGCGCAGCGCGCGCAGGTTCTCCACCCCCACGAACACGATCGAGAGCGCGATCAACGGCTCGATCACGCGCGCGGGCGGTGTGAGGATGCCGAGCGTCGCGAGCGCCAGCGTGATGCTGTGCGCGACCGTGAAGCCGGTCACGATCTTGAGCAGGCGCCCGAGCGAACCGCCCAGCAGCAGGAGCCCGATGACGAACAGGATGTGGTCCGGCCCGATGAAGATGTGGTGGATCCCGGCGGCAACGAAGCGGCGGATCACCGCCGCAATCCGGGGCGCCGCACCGGTCTCGAATGCAATCCGCGGATGGCGCGCGTCGATCAGGTCCTGGTTGCGCAGCGAGTCCGCGACGTAGGCGTTGACGAAGGTCTCGTGCTGCGGGTCGTAGGGGAAGAGCCGGGCCTCGATCGACATCTCGGCGGGCACGGCGGAGAGCGGGGCGGCGAAGCGCAGGGCGATTCCCTTGCGCTCGGAATCCGGCGCGGCCGAGACGAACGCCAGCCGCAACGTGTCGCCGTCGCCCACGATCGCGAGCCGCTTCGACAAGAGCGCGAACAGCGCGGGCCCGACCGAGCGCGCGCGCGCGGCCGCCAACAGGGAGTCCGGCGCGGCGGTGCCCAGTTCGTGCGCGATGTCGGCGACGTGCGTCGTCAGCGAGCCCTCGAGGCCGCCCGGACGAAAGCGCAGGTTCAGGAAGCTGTACGGCGCGTCATGCGCCCACGCCGCGGGCGCCGCCCCGAGGAGCAGCGCGAGCACCAGACAGCCGCCGCGGATCACCTGCGGCGCGGCGCCCGGGCGAACGTGAGCGAGCCCCAGGTGCTCTGCCAGTCGGCGGCGGCGGGGTCAGAGTTCGGGACCATGTGGACCGTGCTCACGATCCACTCGCCCGCACCGGCCAGGGCGAGCGTGGCGTGGCCCTTCGCGTCGGTGCGCGCCTCTGCCGACGGGCCGACCGAGTCGCGCGTCGCAGGCGTCATCGGGGCGCCGAGCGGCTGGCGCCACGCCCGGACCAGCGCGTTCGGCAGCGGCCTGCCTTCGTAGAGCACGCGGAACCCGAGCCGAGTCCGCGCCAGGGGATCCGCGTCGGGGACGATCTCGAGGGGCAATCCGTAAGGCCGGGTGATGCGCGTGGCGTCGTCGCCCGCGATCCACGCCTTGCACGAGCGCCGGTAGAGCTCGCGCCCCGGCTTAAGAGCCGCGCCGAGCCGGGCGCGCGCGGCGAGCGGACCGGCCAGGCCCTCGAGCTTCAGGTAGCGGTCGAAATCCGCGGCGGGAAGTTCGATGAACGTGCTGTTCGATTCGTAGCAGACGACGGCGCCCTTGGAATCGACCGGGTTGATGCGGGCCCACACGGTCTCGCCATTGATGCCGACCGGCAGCAGGTCGATCGAGCGTGCGCTCTCGAACGTGAAGCGCACGGCGCGCTTCGGCGCCCAGGGTTTGAGCTCTCCCCGGAAGCCGGTGCCGACGAACACGCGGACCGCAATCGTGTCGCCGGGCGCGCAGCGCCAGGTTGAGGGCGAGATCCAATATTCGTGGGCCGAGGCCGGCTGAACCCACAGCACGACGGCCAACAAGACGATCCAACGCTTCAAGACAACCTCCGAGGGAAGAGGGATTCCGACCCGCGCATGATACGCGCTCAACGCCCGCGCGGACGTGGCCGCCCGGACACGCCGCGACCGCGCCGAGGAGCTCCCTGAAGCCAACCTCAATCCTGACCATGAGTTATCGCATTGGCATGCCGCTTGAGTCTACCGATTGCAGGAGGACTCAATCATGACGACCCATGGACACACCCTGAGACTTGCGGCCCTGGCCGCCGCCATCATCGCGTTTCCCCGCCCCGCGTCCGCCGGCGAGGATCGCTTCGACCTCCCCGGCGACAACTGGGGCATGCCGGCGGCCGGGGAGAGCCTGCGCATCGTCATCAATGTGCCGGCGCGTCGCCTCACGCTCGTCCAGGGTGGCGCGCTGGTCAAGGCCTACCCGGTCGCAGTCGGACGCGCGTGGACGCCGACACCGCGCGGCAGCTTCCGCATCCTGCAGAAGGCGAAGGATCCGACGTGGGCGCCCAAGGGTCGGCGCGCTGTGCCGCCGGGACCGAAAAACCCGCTTGGCCATCGCTGGATGCGCATCTCTTCGAGCGGTTACGGCATCCACGCCACCAACGAGCCGGGCTCGATCGGCAAGGCGCGTTCGCACGGCTGTATCCGCATGAGCCGCGAGGATGCGGAGGACCTGTTCGACCGCGTGGCGATCGGCACTCCGGTCGACATCGTCTACGAACTGGACGGATTCGACGACGAGGGACAGCCCACGCGCTTCGCCGATCTCTACGAGGTGGGGTCGGCGCATCCCAGCCTGTAGGAACCGCCGAGTCCTCCTTTCCGCCGGGCGGGCCCGAATTCGGGGCCCGCCCATCTTGTTCCCCGGCAGGCAACTAGGCCTCCCGGGGTTGCGGCGCCTCTCCGGACCATGTCACATTTGAAACAGACGGAGAGAAAGGCAGGGCCGAGTGGCAACGATCGAAGTCCCGTGGCAGGCGACGACTCCTGCGTACGGAGACATCCTGGGAACGACACCGAAGATGCAGCGCATCTTCAAGTTGGTGACCAAGGTCGCGCCCACCGAAAGCACCGTCCTCATTCTCGGTGAGAGCGGCACGGGCAAGGAGCTCATTGCCCGCGCGATTCACCTGCAGAGCCGGCGACAGAACGGCGCATTCGTGCCGGTCAACTGTGCCGCGCTCCCGGACAGCCTGATCGAAAGCGAGTTGTTCGGTTACGTCCGCGGCGCTTTCACGGGCGCGGCGCAGGCGCGGCGCGGCCTGATCGAGGAAGCCGAGGGCGGGACGCTATTCCTCGACGAGGTCGGGGACATGCCGCTGTCGACGCAGGTCAAGCTGCTGCGCTTCCTCGAGAACAACGAAGTAAGGCGCCTCGGCGACAACGAGGTCCACATCGTTGATGCGCGAGTGATCGCCGCGACCAACGTCTCCTTGCAGCAGCTGATGCGCGAGGGGCGCTTTCGCGAAGATCTGTTCTATCGCCTGAACGTGGTGACGATCGAGCTGCCGACTCTGCGGGAGCGGCGCGAGGACATCCCGATTTTGGCGTCTTATTTCCTCGAGAAGGACGCGCACCGCGCGGGCAAGTCGTTCGAGGGCTTCGCGCCCGACGCCAAGGCGGCGCTGGTCGGCTACGACTACCCCGGCAACGTGCGCGAGCTCGAGAACGCGATCCAGCGCGCGGTGACCGTCGCCGAGGGCGACCAGATCGCGCGCGCCGACCTGCCGCCGTCGTTCTTCACGCCGCATTTCCTCGAGGCCGTCCAAAGCGACGAGAGCGCGCGCGACGCGTGGTCGCTCGACGACGTCGAACGCGACCACATCGCGCGCGTGTTGAAGCGCCAGAAGGGCAACGTCACGAACACGGCCCGCCAGCTCGGCATCTCGCGCACGACGCTCTGGCGCAAGATGCACAAGTACCGCCTGACGCGTCCACTTGCGGAGGACAAGCGCGCATGAGCGACGAGTTCGGCCACTCCACCCCCAGGCCGTACTTCGACGATCCCTACACGACGACGTTCGAGGCCGTCGTGGTCGGGCAGCGGGACGACCCGCGCGGTACCTGGCTTGCGCTCGAGCGCTCGTACTTCTATCCCACGGGCGGCGGCCAGGAATCGGACCTCGGTACGCTCGGCCAGGCCGCGGTGGTGGACGTCGAGGAGGACGCAGAGGGCCGCGTCTGGCATCGCGTCGAGGGCGCAGCGCCGGGGGCGGGGTGCAGCGCCTCCGCCACGATCGACGCCGGCCGCCGCCGCGGCAATCGCCAGCAGCACACCGGCCAGCACGTGCTCTCGCAGACGTTCGAGCGCGTGCTCGGCGCGTTCACCGTATCGTCGCGCCTGGGCGAGTTCGAGGGCACCATTGACCTCGACCGCCCGGACCTGACGTGGGACGAGGTGGAGCGCGTCGAGGAGGCGGCGAACGCCGTCGTTTATGACGACCGTCCCGTCGAGTCGGTGATCGTCAAGCCCGCGGGCCTCGCCGCCTACGCCCTGCGCAAGCCGCCGAAGGTCGACGGCCCGGTGCGCCTGATCGTGGTGCGCGATTGGGACGTCTCGCCCTGCGGCGGCACCCACTGCACGCGCACCGGCGAGATCGGCCCGATCAAG
>JBKJOC010000042.1:0-3590 GCA_046595725.1 Candidatus Eiseniibacteriota bacterium | reverse complement strand
GGCCCCGCTCTCGGCTCCCGGGCACAGGGCGCGGATCTGCTCAGCATTCGCAGGATCGCCGCCTTTCACAAGGGCGACGCATCGTCGATCTTCGATGCGGCGCGGCGAAGACTGGTCGTCGTTGGTGGGGTGGACTCCGACCCGACCGCGTTCGTCCAGGTCTTGGACCTGGCGGAATTCCCGATCTGGCAGCTCCCTGCCGTACTCGGCGCGCCGCCGCCCGCAACTCTGCGTTACGCACCCGCGGTCTACGATCCGCTGAGGGATCGCATGATCATTCTCGAGGGTTCGTCGATGTGGAATCTCTCGCTGGCGGCCCCGATGACATGGACGAGGATCACTCCCTCCGGAACGCCCCCGGGCCTTGCGGGAGCAGAAGTGATCTACGATCCCGTGCGTGATCGCATCGTGGGATTCGGTCGCAATGGCGCGGTCAGCGAGACCTGGACGCTTTCGCTGGGGGCAGCACCGGCGTGGGCCGCGTTGCCGTTCGCGGGCGCCGTCCCTCCCTATCGCGCCCAGGGCGCCGTTGCTTACGATCCCGTCGGAGACCGCATGGTGATCGCGTGCGGAATCACACCGGCGGGCGAGAGCAACGAGGTCTGGCAACTCACGTTTGCAGGAGGGATTCCAACGTGGAATCCGCTCGTGACGACGGGTACGCCGCCGACCCCGCGGCACGCACCGGCTTACGCGTTCGACCCAATTGGGCAATCGCTCATCCTGTTCAGCGGCTTGTCCGGCAACACCCTCCAGACGGGCACGGTCCGTCTGTCCCTTTCGAGCGCGAGCTGGTCGACAGTCGCGAGCCCAACCGTCCCGGCTGCCCGTGGTGGGGCCGCAGCAGCGTGGGACTCCGCGGGCGGAAGGATGATCCTCGCGGGCGGAATCGTGCCGCAGTCATTCGGGGTACTTGTCCTCGGCGACGCGTGGCAGCTTGATACCATCTGGTCCGCGCTCCCGGTGACGGGCGCTCCGGTCACGAACCCGAGCTTCGCCGGGTACGATGTGGCCGGACGCCGCTTCGCCGCGCTCGCAGCCAACGCGCCCGTCTTCCTGTCCACGAGGGACTCGGCCTGGACCATCGCAGGCCCGCCCTGCAAGACCACCGGGGCCTACGGATACTTCTACCACCCCGATTCGAACCTGCTGGGCGCCTTTTCCCCCGATTCCCTCTGGACGATCCAACCGGGCCCGAGTGCGGCCTGGAGCCGCAGGGCCACGAGCGGAGCCAAGCCGACGTTCCAGGGCTCCGGGGCGCAGTTCCAGGACCACGCTCGACATCGAGTGCTCCTCTTCGGTGGTCAGACGATTGCGTCGCAGAGGCAGCAGTGGACATCGGCGATCTACGCGCTTGATTATCAGAGTGCCACCTGGTCCATCATCCAGGACTCGAATCCCATTGGAGTCCGCCGCACGGCACCCATCTTCGACACGAACCGGAATCGGCTCGTGTTCTTCGGCGGCGCGGAGTTCAGAGCCATTGTCCCGCCGATCCCGCACAACGATCTCTGGAGCTTCGACCTGGCATCGTTCTCGTGGACGGCGCTCAGCGCGCAAGGCCTGCCCCCGAGTCCGCGCTATTCCTTTCCTACGGCATACGACCCCGTGCGGGATCGCGCCATCGTCTTCGGTGGGATCCAGTCGACGGGTCCCCAGCCCGGTGTGTACTACCTTCAGTTTGCACCGGGCGACGCGGTTGGCACCTGGCAGCGAAACGACCCTGCGGGCGCTGCCATCCCGGACGATCCGGGATTGGTCGGGGCCCACGACACCGTGGTCGACCGGTTTTTCGTACCGGCATCGAGCCAGTTCCACGAACTATCCTGGGGCAGGCCTCAGCCGCCGCTCGTGGTGGATTGTCCGCCTTCGACGGCATGGACCCCGGGCGCGATTCTTCCGCTGACCTTTCGTGTCTTCCAGGGACCCAGGGCGCCACACGACTACACCTGGCGGATCACCTTCCCCAGGAACTGGCCGGGATTTCCCCTGCAGGGTTACCAGAGCATCACCGACACCGCCGCGGTCGACATCCAGGTCGGCATCCCGGTGCCTGACTCCGTGGTCGCAGGAATCGACTCGCTCGACTTCTCGATCTGGGATGCGACTGCCTGGAATCACTGCACCGTTGCGATTGGCGATGCGGCATCGCCCGCGCCGTGGGCCCTGGTCACCGCCCTCGGGGAGATTGGCCGCGCCCGCCTCGTGTGGTGGACGTCGGACCGATCCTCACGGGCCGTCGAGGTCGAGCGGCGAGTCGAGAATGGTGCGTGGGAGACGATCGGGCGTCCGTCAATCGCGGGAGACGGCACGGTGCGCTTCGACGACTCGTCGGTCGAGGCCGGCACCCGCTACGGCTATCGCGCGGGAAACGCAGACACGGATTGGAGCGAGGTGGCCTGGGTGGACATTCCGGCAGCACGCCTCGCGTTCGCGCAGCGCGGCATCGTCGTCCGGGGAGCGCTCGACGTCGGCTTCACGCTGCCGCACGAGGGCGCGGGGCGCCTCGAGGCGTTCGACGTGGCGGGCCGGCGGGTAGCCTCGCGCGATCTGGCGGGGCTCCTTGCGGGGCCGCACGTAATGACGCTGGCGGATTTGGGGGAATTGCGCCCGGGGGTCTACTTCATGCGGCTCTCGCAGGGCGGGGAGAGGGCGACTGCACGCGCAGTCGTCCTCGCCGGGCGCTAGGAGAGCAGCCAGAAACGGGTTGCCGCTCTCAAAGCGCGGCTGCTATCCTGCAAGCTGAAGTCGAGCCGCTTCAGCCACCTTTAAGCCCGGTCCCTGCGAGACCGGAAAGGGGATTCCATGAGGTCAGCGCATGCCTGTCGAGCCTGCTCGCGTCCCGACGCGACAGGCTGTTTTCGTATCCGGAGGTGGAGGTGACCATGGTCGTTCGGGAGAAGGCCGAGATCATCGATGCCGAGGGTCTTCGCCGCATCATCACGCGCATCGCCCACGAGATCGTCGAGCGCAACAAGGGCACGGATGACCTCGTGCTCGTCGGCGTGCGCCGTCGCGGCGTCCCGCTGGCGGAGCGGATCGCTGCCAAGATTGCCGAATTCGAGTCGAAGACCGTGCCGCAGGGCTGCCTCGACATCACGCTCTACCGGGACGACCTGTCGCAGGTCGGGCCGCAGCCGGTCGTCGGCGGCACCGAGATTCCGTTCGACCTGACCGGCAAGGTGGTCGTGCTGGTCGATGACGTGCTCTACACCGGGCGCACCGTGCGCGCGGCGATGGATGCGATCATGGACCTGGGCCGCCCGCGCACGGTTCAGCTGGCGGTCATCGTGGACCGTGGGCACCGCGAACTGCCGGTGCGCGCGGATTTCGTCGGCAAGAACGTCCCCACCTCGAAGAAGGAAATCATCGGAGTGCGCGTCAAGGAGATCGACCACGAGGATTGCGTCGTGATCAAGGAGATGGAGGGCTGAAGTGAGCCCGTTCCTGACGCGCGATCCCGCAACGAGACGGACGGTCCCGCAGGCGCCGGGCCCCGGGCCGGCGCGGCGTGATCTGCTCGACCTCGAGACGCTGCCGGCCGCGGACCTCGCGCGCCTGCTCGAGGGCGCCGCCGCATTCCGGCGCGT
>JBKJOC010000020.1:0-8711 GCA_046595725.1 Candidatus Eiseniibacteriota bacterium | reverse complement strand
CACCTCTTGCCGCCGGCCGACGTCAACGGGCTCGCGGTCCAGGCCGACACACTGCTCGGCGTGCCGGGGAACGTGTTCCTGCTCACGCAGAACGTGCTCACCATCCGGACGGTGGGATTGGGTTCGAATCCCGGGAACCTGGACGACGTCGAGCTGGGCGCGCTGCTGGTCTATGACCCCTAGCGCAGGCGCAGGACTCCGAGGCTCTCGTGGCGGGCGCCGGCGGTGAGCCGCGCCCAGTAGCGACCGGGCGCAACGGTGGTGCCCCGGTCGTCGCGGCCGTCCCACGTGCGCGCGTGCGTGCCGGCGGGCAGGGCGCCCGCCTCGAGATGGCGCACGGCGCGGCCAGCAAGGTCGTAGATCTCGAGCCGTACGTTTTCTCCCCGGGCAAGCGCGAAGCCGAGGCGCATGGGGCCGCGCGCGGGCGAGGGCGCGGCGTTGAGCGGGGCGGCAGCGAGCGCCGGCGGAATCCCGATCGTACCCCCGGCCGTCAGTTCCAAGGCGTAACCCGCATCCTCGTTGATGTCCTGCCCGTCGACGCGGGAGATCACGAACAGGTAGGTGCCGGTGGTGGGCGGCGTGAATGCAAAGTCGTCGTACTCCTCGGCGCCAGCGCGCGGCGTCCCCGTCCACTGCGCCTGCGCGCGCCCGGCGGCGAGGGTCCCTGGCGCGAAGACAGTCAGCTCGAGGTCAGAGTTGCCCAGGAAGCGCGTCAGCATCGCCGACTCGGGGGCGCCGGCCGCGAGGGTGGCCTCGTACACATGCGCGGATTGTCCTGCCGGCAGGTTCATGCCCGACCACAACCCCACGCCGTTCGTGCTCTGCTGGTCGGATGCGTCCGCGCCCGCGATCGCGACCCCGGCCGGCGCCGTGCCCGGCCCGCGCAGCACCGCGGGATAGAGCGTGGCCGCAGCGCCCGATGCCGACCCGACCACGAAATCCGTCAGCGTACCGCCCCGGCTCGAGCGTGCGAGCTCGTGCGTGAGGCCGGTCGTGCTGTTGACGTAGTCGTCGAAGAGCGCGAGTTCGAAAGGGGTCGCGGCCAGGCTGCTGCCCAGCGCGACCACCCATGCCGTGCCGGGCGCGCGCGTGAACGCGAAGGCCGAGCAATTCGGCAGCCCCGGCGCGGCAAGCGCGCCTTCGGGCGGCGACGTGGTGCGGGAGCTGGCGGAGGAGAGAGGCAGCGGCTGCCAGAGGAACTGGCCCGTCCAGACGTTGTTGCCGCGCGCGCCGACCGACTCGCCCGTCTGGTTTCCCGCGTCGGCCGAGATCGTCAGCGCATGCCGGCCGCCCTCGACGATCACGGGCCCCGAGTTGACCTCGAGCCACCACTGGGCCGCGGGAAAAAGGTTACTGCGCGTGACCAACTGGATCAGTTGCCCGTCGAGCTGGAACTCGTCGCGCCACGTGCCCGTGACCCCCTGGTTCGCGAACACCGACCAGTTGAAGAACGTCGGCGCCGTGGTCGCGAGCTGGGACGGCAGGAGCGCGGAGCCCCCCGCCGCGTCGCCGGTGTTGCGCGGGACGGCGGGAGCAGACCATCCGGCAGGCGTGCCGCCGGCGCTGAGGTCCGGCAGGATGGCCAGTGCAGGCTGTGCGGTCAGCGCAGCGAGGGCGAGCGCAATGGAAAGGGCGCGGGGCAGGTGTGCACTTGCGATGGCGGTCACTGCGACAAGGGTACGCCCGCCTGGCGAATTACTCCATCATCTCTTCGGGCCGGACGTCGACCTTCTCGGGATGGACGGCCTCGATGATCGAGACGTGGCCGGTCTGGCCGCGGGACACGCCCTGGTTGCCCAGGTCGAGGCGGCGACCGTCGATACACGGCATCCCCGAGACCTCCCGCAGGATCTTGACCACCGGCGCCGTGACGTCGTCGGCGTTCGGGTAGACCGACAGCGCCAGCTCCCCGCTTGAAAGCCTGACCAGCGTGCCCGGCGGGAAGATGCCGACCGTCTGGATGAAGACCTTGAGCAGCGTGGTGTCGAATCGCTCGGGGATCTTGGTCGTCATGTAGTGCAGCGCCTCGTAGGGCGTGAACGGGTGCTTCTGGTACGAGCGATGTGCCGTCATGGCGTCGAAGCAGTCGCAGATCGCGACGATGCGGCTCATCAGGTTCTGCTCGCGCGGCCGCTTGACGCGCGGGTAGCCCGTCAGGTCGATGTTCAGGTGATGCTCGTAGGCAACCGCGATCGCGCGCATCGCCAGCGGCGAGAGCCCGTGCAGCTTGGTGATGATCTTGACGCCCTCGGCGGGGTGGGTCTGCATGAGCGACCACTCCTCGGCCGACAGCCGGCCTGGCTTCGCCAGCACCGAGTTCGGGATCATGACCTTGCCGATGTCGTGGAACAGCCCCGAGACGCCGAGCTGCGAGAGCTGCTGCTTGGTCATCCCCAGCCGGTGGCCGACGGCGATCGAGAGGATCGCGACGTTCACGCAATGTTGGTAGGTGTACTCGTCGTAGTCCTTGAGCGTCGTCATGCCGAGCAACGACAGCTCCTGCGACAGGATCAGGTCGACGATCGACTGCACCGCGCGCTTGGCCTGGCGCAGGTCCACGCTCTTGCCGCGGCGCGCGGTCAGCATCACGTTCTTGGTCGACTGGATCGCGCGGAAGAACGTCTTCTTCGCGACCATGCGGCGGCCCTGGGCCTCGGTGTCGGTCGGGTCGGCGGGCGGCAGCACCAGTTCGCGCACGGGCGCGATGCGCGTCAGCCCCTGCGCGGCGCACTGGCTCTCGATCTGCTCGAAGTCGGGCGGAAGCTGCGCCGATTCGCCATGGAAGATGCGCGTGAAGGACTGGATCTCGTTGCGGTCGACACCCTGCTGGAAGCGCAGGCCGCCGATGTGGCGCTTCGCCAGCTCATCGCAGATGAACTGGTGCGAGGCGTAGCCGACGACGTCGACCTTGAGGCGCTGGTCATTGATGTACAGGCAGTCGCCGACCACCTGGATCACGAAGTCGGACCCGAGCGAGTGGATCTGCTGCAGCGAGTCCACCAGGTTCGAGAGCGACTGCATGTAGGCGACGTTGCGCGAGTCGTAGATCTTCGCCGTCTTCCAGAACACGGACAGGTTTGCCGCCAGCCCCCGGCCGGCGACCGTCATGCGCGAGGCGTGGGCCTCGTCCGTGAAATCGCGCTGCAGGTCGCGCGCGGAGTTGCCGTCGTAGGGAGTCGTCACGCCGCCTGCTCCTCGTGATTGCCGAGCGCCTTGCGGCTCGCGCCGCGCACGCCGGGGATCATGCTCCTGGCGTGTTTGCGCAGCACTGCCTGTGCCGCCGGGTCGGCCAGCCGGGCCAACGCCTGCGCCGCCAACTCGCGCCTGGGCTTCAGGTCGCCGCCGCCGCCGATGCGCCACAGGCCCAGCCAGGCATCGAGCGTGGCCAGCACGACCGGGCAGCTCACGCCCACCAGCGCGTCGAAGTAGGCGCGGCGTTCGACCAGGGACTGCTCGGAGAAGCGCGAGCCGCCGAGGACGGCGAGCAGGCGCTCGGCCAGGGCGCGGCTCTCGCTCGCGGCGCCGAAGGACTCCTGCACCGCGTGGAGCGCGGCGGCGCGGACCTGGGCATCGTCGTCGTCGAGCGCGCGCAAGAGGTAGGGGCGCGAGTTCGGGTTGCCGCTCTCCGCCAGCGCGCTGATCGCTTCCTTGCGCACGCGCGCCTCGACGTGCGAGGTGGCGGCGGTGAGTGCCTGCTCGGCATCCGGATGATGGACCTGCGCCAGTACCTGGACGAGCAGGCGCGCGGCGGCAGCCGGCGCGTGATCGATGCGGGCGCGGATCGCGCCCAGGTCGATCTTCGCCAGCTCGACCAGCGCGCTCTGCAGGTGGACGTGGAGCGAGTGCATGTCGACGTCGATCAGGAGATCGCACACCGGGTCGATCACGCGCGGGCCCAGGTGCACCAGGAACTCTGGAAGGAGTGATGCGTCGACTTCCGGATGGCGGCCGAGCGCGGAGACGATCTGCGCCGTCAGGTCGCGTGGGTCCGGCAGGAAGCCCTGCGGATCGTGCCCGCGGCTGGCCGAGAGGGTCTTGAGAGTGGCCGCGATCTCGACCGCGTGCCTCAGGTCCCCCTCCTGCACGACGACGATGAGCAGGTCACCGAATGCGCGCGCAAGGTCGGCAAACGCCTCGGGCTTGACCTCGTCCTCGGCGACCTCGGTCAGGATCTCGAGGACCACATCGTGCAGCGAGCGTGAGTGTTCGCGATGGATCTCCTCGGCCAGCGCCTCGATCTCCTGCGACGTCAGGTGCAGGAACTCGTTCGAGCACGGGTCCTTGACGTGGAGCACGGGCACGAGCTCGTTCCAGTCGTCGGCGCGATGGCCTGAGCCGCCGTCCTCCGCCGTCCAGCCGTGGTGCTCGGTCCAGGGGACGCCGGTCAGTTCGTCGACCGGCTCGCTGTCGTCGAGCTTCGGGAACGACAGCTCGAGTTCGGCGCGCGCCTCGGCGCCCAGCTGCTGCAGGTCGACGTTCTCCTGCATGTCGTCGATCGCCAGGTAGGCGTAGGAGATGTGCGAGAATTCCTGCTCCCAGAACAGCGTCACGAGGTCGTCCTCGAGCGAGTTCTGCTCCATCGCGTGCGCCATCACCGCGAGGAAGTTTTCGAGCTCGTCGGAGGGCAGGCCTTCCTGGAACACCAGCTCGGTGATCCCGTCCTTGGCGAAACGGAAGGCGATCGACTCCTTGCGGGCGGTGTTGTTGTAGATGCTCTGGCCGAGGAACAGCAGGTCGAACTGCTGGATGGTGACGTGGAGGTCGCCGAGCATGTCGAGCGTCTCGCTCATCGCGGTGTCGGCCTGGGCGAGGATACGCTGGAGTTGCGGGTTGTTCGCGGGGTACATGCGGCGGGCCTTGAGCGCGCGGACCAGGATCCGCATCAGGTCGCGCACGCGCGTGATCGACTGCTGCTCGCGCTGTTCAGCGTCGAAGGCCTCGAGTCCGGAGTTGAGGGGCGTGGGCGCGGCTTCACCGGCGGAAACGGGCGTGGGCGAGCCGTCCGCGTCCTCCTCGGTCGAGGACTGCGTGGGCGCGCCGAAACCGTTGATCGGCGTGTTCGGCAGCTTGAGAGGCTTCGCGCGCGCGGGCACCTGACTGATCTGCTCGCCGCGTGGCCCCGGCTTGCCGGCCTTGCCACGGTCTTCCCCTGAAAGCTCGTCGGACATGCACCCTCCGCGCACGTTATCGGCGGATCGGATCCACCGCTGAAGCCGATTCGCGTTGACCGGCCGCCCGGCCCGTCCTACGGTGCGGACACATCAGATTGGGTGCCCCGAAGTCGGGGTGAAAAGGGAAGGGGGTGCGAATCCCCCACGATCCCGTCACTGTGATGGGCGAGCCGCGATTCCATGGTGCCACTGGCCGCAAGGCCGGGAAGGCGGAACCGGCGACGGAGCCCTCAGTCAGGAGACCTGCCCGGTCTGCGTTCCCGTGACTCTTCGCGCGAGAGGGGCTGGGTCGTTCCGCCGCCTTCCGGAGTCCGGGGGGCATTTTTTTTCGGCCACCCGGCCGGGCGCCCCCCGCCCCGAATTCTCCCGTCGTACGAGTCCATGCCAAGGACCAGCCACGAGGCGGGAGACCTCGTCGTGTCCATGCTTTCCCTCATGGTGCTTTTGGGCGCGCTCGCCCGCGCGGACAGCGTCGTCACGCTGCCCGGGGTCGAGGTGCGCGATGCCCGCGTGATCGACGACCCGGCCCTGCGGCGGGCGCCGGGATTTGCGCGCGCCTACGATGTCACTCCCCTGCACGGCCGGATCGGCACCGTCAGCGACCTGCTCGCCCGCGGCGTCGGCGTGCACGTGCGGCAGTTCGGCGGGCTCGGCTCGTTCAGCGCGGTCTCGATCCGCGGCTCCTCGAGCGCCCAGGTCGCGTACACGCTCGACGGTGCGCCGCTCAACCAGGCGCAATACGGCGTGGTCAACGCCGCCGACCTGCCGATCGAGGCGCTGTCGCGGGTCGAGGTCTATCGGGGCGCCGCGCCGCTGGCATTCGACGCACCCGGCGGCGGCGCGGTCGAGTTGGTGACCCGGACCGATCCCGGCACGTGGGCGCGCGCCGACCTGGGCGGCGGCAGCTTCGGCACGCGCAAGCTCGACGCCGCGCTCGGAATCGCACGCGGTGGCAGCTCGGTGCTGGCGGTGGCGCAGCGCCTGATGAGCGATGGCGACTTCCCCTACCTCGACGACAACGCCACGCCCGCCAACGCCCAGGACGACACGCTGCGCGCGCGCATCAACAACGCATTCGACGCCTCGGCACTGACCGTGCGCGTCGCGCAGGGCGCGGGGCCGCTGGCGATTTCCGTGCTCCACGATCGCCTGAGGAAGAGCCAGGGCGTTCCCGGCACGGGCGCCAACAGCGCGCGCTTCGCCCGCTTCAGGACCGCGCGCGAGGTGAGCACGTTTCGCGTCGCCGCAGGCTCATGGCCGCTCGCGCCCGCGCTCTCGGCGTTTCACGCCCGCCAGCGCGACCGCTTCAAGGACCCGGAGCGCGAGCTCACCGGCTCGCGGCAGGACAACGACGACCGCACGGTGCGGGACGGCGCGCGTGCCGAGGCGACGCTCGACCTGCCGGGCGCGTTCAACGGGAGCCACCGCCTCGCCCTGCTGGGCGAGGCCCGGCGCGAGCGCTACACGCCGAAGCTGAACCTGCCCACGCCGCGCATCCTCGCGACCTCGACGCGCGAGCGCGTGCTCTATGGCGCGGAGGATCGCTGGTCGCCCGGGCGCGGGCGTGTCTCCCTCACCGCCCAGGCGCGGCGCGAACTGTCGTTCGACGCGTTCCCCGCCGGGCCGGCCTACCCGGGAGCGCTGCCGTCGCCCCGGCTCGAGCGCGCGCTCCGTCTCCTGCGCTGGAGCGTGGGCGCGCGGATCGAGTTGGTGAGGGGCGAGGGCGGAACGCTCGCGCTCAAGACCTCGCTCGCGCGGCTCGCGCGCCCGCCCACGCTCGAGGAACTGTTCGGCAACCGCGGCGGCGTCCACGGCAACCGCGATGCACTCCCCGAGCGCGTGCTGACGCGCGACGCCGGCCTGATCGCGGCGTGGACGCTCGCGCCGGGCGGGCGGGAGCGACCGCGCGCGCTCGAGGCGCAGCTCTCGGCCTATCGCTCGGATGCAAGCGACTTGCTCGTCTTTCTGCAGAACTCGTCCAGAAGCTCGGTGGCGCAGAACATCGCGGCGGCGCGCCTCGAAGGGCTCGAGCTGTCCACGCGCGCGGCCTGGGCGTGGGGATTGTCGGCGGACCTTTCGCTGACGCGCCAATGGACGCGCGACCAGGGCCGGGCCGCGTACTGGCGCGGCAAGGACCTGCCGGGTCACCCGCGCGACGAGGGCAGCCTCGGGGTTGCGCTCACCCGGGGACCGGTGCGCGCCTTCGGTGAATTCCACGCGGTGGGCTCGTTCCACCTTGATCGTTACAACCAGGTGACCGTTCCCGCGCGCGGGCTGGTCGACCTGGGAGCCTCCTTCGCCTTTGCCGAATCGACCACCGATGTCGTCCTCGAATGCCGGAACGCGGGCGATGCGCGCGCGCAGGACTTCGGGGGCTATCCCCTTCCCGGGCGCTCGTGGGCCCTGGGCGTCCGTTTCCATCTCGACCGAAAGGCAGGCACGCCATGACAACCCGCAGCGCGTGGTTCGCGCTCCTTCTCCTTGCCGCGTCCGCGGCGACCGCTTCGGCCGCGCAGACGCGCGCATACGTCTTCACGACCGACTTCGGCTCGGGCGCGATCACGACCATCGAGCTCGGGCCACCGCGCACCGTGGTGATCGACCGCGCGTCCGTGTGTCCCGACGCGGTGATCCGGTACTTCTTCGGCCAGCTTTACGTCATCGAGCGCTCCGGCTGCGACAACATCCGGATCCTCGATCCCGCGACGTTCGGCGTCGTGCGCCAGTTCTCGACCGGCAATGGCTCGAACCCGAACGACATCTGCGTGATCTCGCCCACCAAGGCCTACGTCACGCGCTACGACCGGCCCGAGCTCTGGATCATGAATCCTGCGACCGGCGCGTTCACGGGCGCGATCTCGCTCGCGCCGTTCGCCGATCGCGACGGCCTGCCCGAGATGAATCGCATGGTCTATCACGGCGGGCGCGTGTTCGTGTCGTGCCAGCGCCTCGACCGCGACAATTTCTTCTCGCCCACCGACTCGAGCCTGGTGGTCGTGATCGACGCTGCGACCGACCAGTTCGTCGACGCCGATCCCGTGGCGCCCGGGCCCCAGGGCATCCTCCTTGCGCGCACGAACCCCACCACCGAGTTCGCCAACACGCCCGAAGGCGACTTCCTGCTCGGCTGCACGGGCGCCTACGGCGTGGACGACGGCGGGGTGGTACGCGTCGACGCGCGCGCCTTGAACGCCAGCGTGGTCGAGGCGTCCGAAGTCCAACTCGGCGGCGACGTCCTCGACATCGCGGTCGGCACCGGCGCGACCGGCGCGACACGCGCGTTCTGCGTCCTGAGCGACCCCTCGTTCAACACCAGGCTCGTGTCCTACCAGCGCTCGGGGCCGCCCGCGGTCGTGACCGTCTACCCGGCCACCGGCTTCGTGCTCGCCGACGTCGAGGTCGACGATCGAGACGAGGTCTGGCTGTGCGACCGCACGGCGTCCGCGCCGGGCGTGCGCATCTTTTCCGCGGCAACCAACCTCGAACTCACCCAGGCCCCGCTCGGCACCGGGCTGCCGCCCTCGGACATCGCGTTCGACG
>JBKJOC010000443.1:0-3523 GCA_046595725.1 Candidatus Eiseniibacteriota bacterium | reverse complement strand
CAGGCTGCCGACCGGCCACGCGCTCGGGTGGTTCTTCCAGTAACCCTGGGTGAACGTGCAGTTGCGCTGCGGGGTTCCGGTCACGACCACCAGCGTCTGCGACGCCTGGCTCTCGGTATTCGCACCGCTCGCGCGCGCCGAGACGCGGACCACGTACTCGGTGTTGGCTTCGAGTTCGGCGGTCGAGGTGGCGACGACTCCGGACTCGTCGAAGAGCTGGCCCATCTCGAGGGCCTGCCACTTGACGGGGGGAATCGTGTAGTCACCGGAGCTGCCGTCGGTCACCCAGACCGGGACGCCGGTAAACTCGCCGAGCACGAGGTCGGGATGACCGGCCGCGGGCCAGCCGCCCAGGGCGTCGTACGTACTCTTCTTCATCCACTCCGCGTTGAACCCGCCCTCGGCTCCCGTCACTCCGGCCATGACCATGAGCCGCACGCTGGTCGGCTTCGAGCTGTACTGGGCGACGCCGGGGATGGACTGCTGCGCGGCGTGCGCGACGCTGCCGCAGATCGCAACGCTCACGAGCGCGGTGATCAAGGTCCTGCTGATCGCGAACTTCATGAAAGCCTCAATCCTGGAATACTGCAGGGAGCGCCTGGGTGCGATAAACCGGGCCGCAAAGCCTGGCTCACCACCACGTTGCGAGTCATGATGTCGATAAACGGCTGGGCGCTAGGGGGGTAGCAGCACTGCCGGATCAATGAAGTCGCGGGTCGACCAATAGGATCGGCTCAAGCGACCTCAGATTTGTGTGCTGGAATCATGACTGATTTCCGGTATCGGGGACAATGCGAGATTGCGGAAATCCGAACTTTTCTGGGCCAGGAACGCATACCAGGCAAGCGTCCTGCCGCCTAAGTCGTTATTTGATGGCCGCGGCGCCTGGGGCGTCCCGGGCTGGCCGGCTCGGTCGGGCCTCCGGGGGTCGCAGGGCAGGGCATCAATCGTCCGCGGCGGCGCGTCCGTAGTCCTCATCCGACCCGGCAATGTCGGGATCCGGCCCCGCGGCTGGCGGGGGAGCTTTCGCCTCCGAACCTTGTGCGATCGGCTGTCAACTTGCGCCGCGGCTCGTCCGCCGTCGGACTTGAATCTGCCTGGGGTCGGGCCTAGGATGGTCCCGCTTCACCACAGACTCCGCACCTTGCTCCGCATCCACGTATCCCCGCTGCCGAAGGAGAGATCCCATGATTCGCACCTGCTTGATTCTGCTCTTCGTCCTCGGACTGGGCGCGCTTGCGCCCCATGCCAGCGCGGCTTGCGGCACCGCCTCGACGGCGACCGCCCCGGCCAAGACCGCCCGGGCGGAGTGGGCGATGAACGCCACGATCATCGAGGCCTGCAGCTGTCCGATGTTCTGCCAGTGCTACTTCGCGACCAAGCCCGCTGGACACGCCGCCATGCCCAAGGCGGACAAGGCCGCCCACGCCAGCCACGACATGGGCGGCAGCGATCACTTCTGCAAATTCAACAACGCGTTCCAGGTCAACAAGGGCAAGTACGGGGACGTCAAGCTGGACGGCGCGAAGTTCTGGGTCGCGGGCGATCTCGGCGACGAGTTCTCCGACGGTGAGATGGACTGGGCCATCCTGACGTTCGATCCGGCGGTGACGCCGGCGCAGCGCGAGGGGATCGCGGCGGTTCTGGGCCAGGTCTACCCGGTCAAGTGGAAGAGCTTTTCGATCGCGCCTGACGCGGCGATGGAGTGGTCGGCGTCGAAGGACATGGCGACCGCAAAGCTGGGTGGCGGCAAGATCGCCGAGGTCGTGTTGCAGCGGAATCGTCAGAGCAATACCGACGCTCCCGTCGTGATCCAGAACCTGAAGTACTGGGGCGTTCCCCGGAACGACGGTTTCGTGCTGATGCAGAACTCGATCGAAGCCTATCGTGGCGGCGACAAGCCTTTCGAGTACAAGGGAACGAACGGCTTCATGATCACCATCGACATCGACTCGAAGGATTTTGCTTCCCGGAAGTCCTGAAGCGGCCAGTTGTACCGCTGAAATAGCAGATGGGCGCCGCCGGGGGATCCACCTCCGACGGCGCCCTTGGTGTTGAGGAGATGGACGAATGAGCTTGACCACGGGCCGCCGCCGATCTCCAACGAAAGGCAGGCCGATGAAGAGCGGCAAGGCGGCCTCCCAACTCACCAGCGACAGGATTGCCGAATTGGGAGACAGGAGAGGCGATACGCTAACAAGAATGCGCGCCCTCATCACGGAGGCCGACCCTGGGATCGTGGAAGAGTGGAAGTGGATGGGGACCCGATCTGGTCCCATGACGGGGTCCACGAAACGCAAGTGAGCGGTAGGAGCAGTGCCAACTTGCACGCTCCATCCCGCTCCCTCCGTGGCGGCCGCCGCGAAGGCGGATCTCCGCGCTACGGCGGATCCCCACTCTAGGGCAAGGCGCCAATCCGCCCCACGGGGCTCGGATGGGCGGTCGCGCTCGCGGCCAACAGCGTCGACGTGCCCTGTGGTCACTCCCGGTTGAAAGACCGCGAACAGATTTCCCACCAACAGGCCGAGGCACACGGGGATTCATGCTGTTCGGCAGCTTGCTGCTGCATCCGCTCATGCGCTGGCTCCACGGTGAGGGCGTTCCGGTAGTGCAAACTGTGTCCATTCACTGGCGCGGTGATCGTTCGGAGTCCGGCGCCTCGGGCTCGGTGTCGAACCGGGTGCCCGGCCCACTCCCTGACACGCTCACCGATAGATTACCTTGAGGCGACCCCAGCTTCCGGGCGCCGCCGGCGTCGGGATCGGGACGCACTCCGTGTGCGACGCATTCGAGGTGAGGCCGGCCGGGCACTGAGTGCACGCGGCGCTGGCCGGCGTCGGCGCAATGAAGCCATCGGGGCATGTCGTGCACGCGGCCGAGCCCGTCGTCGAGTACGAGCCGGCCGGGCACGGGGTGCAGAAGGCGCTTCCCGGGACCGAGTAATAGCCGGCTCCGCAGTCGGTGCACACGACGCTTCCCGAATTGGGAGCGTACTTGCCGGCGGGGCAGGGGCTACAGGGCGCGCTGCCGGTGGGGCTGCTGGTGCCCGGCGGACAGACCTGGCCGAAGGCGGGGGTTCCGGCGCCGAGAGCCAGCGCAAGGGCGAGCAAGCCAAGGACGAGACGCATGGTCGGGGTCTCCAGAGGGTCTGCGGAAAGAGCTTCAATGAGGAACCGGCAGCGATGATACCCCCCTGCCGTCTCGGCCGCGAGCGCGATCTCGGGCGGCCTACTCGGCCGAGCCCGCCGTCAGGGTCTCGAGCTCCGCCCAGCGCGCATAGGCCTCGTGGATCTCGGCCTCGATCGCGGCGAGCTCGTCGCGCATGCGGGCGATCTCCTCCCCGGGGGTGGTGTAGAAAGCGGGGGATGCCATGAGGGCGAAGAGATCCTGCTTCCGGGTCTCGAGCCGCTCGATCGTCGCCGGCATGGTCTCGAGTTCGCGCCTTTCCTTGAAGCTCGCGCGCCGTGTGCCGGCGGCCGGGGTGCGGTCCGGCTTGGGTCGCGGCGACCGGGCCGCCGGGGAG
>JBKJOC010000266.1:0-8721 GCA_046595725.1 Candidatus Eiseniibacteriota bacterium | reverse complement strand
CCCGAACGCCCGGGCTTGAGCGGCCCGCCCCGGGCCTATAGAATGAGCAAGTCCGGCCCGCCCTCCGCAGGCACCCTCGCGTGGGTCGTCCCGAAGCCATCGATCTGCCCCGAAGCCCAGCGCCGCACCCGAACGATCCCCCCGTGGATCCGGAGAACGCATGTCCCAGGTCGTCGAACAGCTCCTGCGTGAAGAGCATCATGCCGTCCGCGAGACGGCCCGGAAATTCGCGCTCGAGGCGGTGGCCCCGGGCTCGGGGGATCGCGACGAGAAGGAGCAGTTCCCGACCGAGCTGGTGCGCCAGATGGCCGACCTCGGATTCCTCGGGCTGCCTTTCGGTGAGGAGTTCGGGGGCGCGGGGCTCGATACCCTGGCCTACTGCATTGCGGTCGAGGAGATCGCGCGCGTCGACGCCTCGCTCGCGATCACGCTGGCGGCGCATGTCTCGCTCGGCTGCGGCCCGATCGCGGGCTTCGGCACCGACGCCCAGAAGAAGAAGTACCTGGTGCCGATGGCGTCGGGCAAGGTGCTGGGCGCGTTCGGCCTGACCGAGCCCAACGCCGGCTCGGACGCGGGCGGCACGCAGACGACGGCGGTGCGCGAGAACGGCGGCTGGCGCGTCAACGGGACCAAGATCTACATCACCAACGGATCGGTCGCGGGCACGATCGTCTTCACCGCCAAGACCGACAAGGCGCGCGGCACCAAGGGCATCAGTTCGTTCATCATCTCGAGCGACACGCCGGGCTTCAAGGTCGGCAAGCACGAGAAGAAGATGGGCCTGCGCTCCTCGGACACGGTCGAGCTCCACTTCGAGAACATGTTCGTCCCCGGCGAGCAGCTGCTGGGCGAGGAGAACAAGGGCTACTCGCAGTTCCTCAAGACGCTCGCCGGCGGCCGCATCTCGATCGGCGCGATGTCGCTCGGCATCGCCCAGGGCGCGTACGACCAGGCCGTCAAGTACGCCATGGAGCGCAAGCAGTTCGGCAAGCCGATCGCCGAGTTCCAGGCCGTCCAGTTCATGCTCGCCGACATGGCGCTCAAGATCCAGGCGTCACGGCATCTCGTCTACGATGCGGCGTGGCGCAAGGACACGGGCCAGCCCTACGGCAAGGAGGGCGCGATGGCCAAGCTGTTTGCGTCCGAGGCCTCGACCTGGTGCGCCGACCGCTCGATCCAGATCCACGGCGGCATGGGCTACATGCGCGAGATGCCGGTCGAGCGCTTTTACCGGGACGCCAAGCTCATGGAGATCGGCGAGGGCACGAGCGAGATCCAGCGCATCGTGATCGCCAAGACGCTGCTCAAGGAAGCCGGCTACGCCTGGGAAGGAGAGAAGGGATGAGCTTCTCGGCCGTTATCGTCTCGGGCGTGCGGACGCCCATCGGCAAGTTCTTAGGTAGCCTCTCGCCGCTCAAGGCGCCCGAGCTGGGTGCGATCGCGGTCGCCGAGGCGATGAAACGCGCGCAGCTCGGCGCGAGCGATCCCGAGGAAGTGATCCTCGGGCATGTCGTCCAGGGCGGCGTGGGCCAAGCTCCGGCGCGACAGGCCCAGATCAAGGCCGGCATCGATCCCGCGGTGGGCGCGCTGACGATCAACAAGGTCTGCGGCTCGGGTCTCAAGGCGGTGATGCTCGCCGCGCAGGCGATCCGGGCGGGCGACGCCAGGATCGTCGTCGCGGGCGGCATGGAATCGATGAGCAATGTCCCGCACTATCTCTACACCGGCCGCACCGGCGTCAAGCTCGGTGACACGACGCTGGTCGACGGCGTCGTGAAGGACGGCCTCTGGTGCTCGTTCAACGAGTGCCACATGGGCGGCCTCGCCGAGTTCACCGCGGAGAACTCGAAGATCACGCGCGAGCAGCAGGACCAGTTCTCGGTCGAGTCGCACCAGAAGGCGGCGGCGGCGACCAGGGCCGGCAAGTTCAAGCAGGAGATCGTCTGCGTGCACATCCCGCAGCGCAAGGGCGACCCGATCTGCATCGCCGACGACGAGCCCATCCGGCCCGACACGACGATGGAGACGCTCGGCAAGCTCTCGCCCGCGTTCCAGAAGGGCGGCACGGTCACCGCCGGCAATGCGCCCGGCCTCAACGATGGCGCGGCCGCGCTGGTGGTGATGGAAGAGGAGGAAGCGAAGCGCCGCGGCCTCAAGCCGATGGCCCGCATCACCGGTTACGCGACCGGCGGCGGCGAGCCCAAGCGCCTGTTCTACGCGCCGGTCGTCGCGGTCAAGAAGCTGCTGGCCCTCACCGGCAAGGCGCTCGATTCCTATGACCTGATCGAGGCCAACGAGGCCTTCGCCGTCCAGGCGCTGGCCGACGGGCAGGAACTGGGCTGGGACTGGAGCCGCGTCAATGTCAACGGCGGCGCGGTCGCGCTCGGGCACCCGATCGGCGCCTCGGGCGCGCGCGTGCTGGTGACGCTGCTCCACGCACTCGAGGATCGCGGCGGCAAGTCGGGCATCGCGACCCTCTGCCTGGGCGGGGGGAACGCGGTCGCGCTCGCGGTCGAGCGGATCGCTTGAGCGGGATCGCGGTCGTCGGCGGCGGTACGATGGGCAACGGCATCGCGCAGGTGTTCGCCGCCAGGGGACACGACGTGCTGCTGCTCGAGGTCGACAACGCGCGGATCGAACGCGCGCAGGGCGCGATCCGCTCGAGCCTCGACCGGATCGTCAAGAAAGGCACGCTGAGCGGGGCCGATCGCGATGCCACGCTCGGGCGCATCCGCGGCACCACCAGGCCGTCCGACCTCTCCGGCGTCGAGCTCGCCGTCGAAGCCGTGCTCGAGGACCTCGCGGTCAAGCGCGAGCTGTTCGTCACGCTCGACGCGATCCTGCCTCAAGACGCGATCCTCGCCTCCAACACCTCGAGCATCTCGATCACGGAGCTGGCCGCCGCCACCAGGCGCGCCGACCGCGTGATCGGCATGCACTTCATGAACCCGGTGCCGATCATGGCGCTGGTCGAGATCATCCGTGGGCTCGCCACCAGCGATGCGACCTGTGCGCGGGTCAAGGCTTGGACCGAGGAGCTCGGCAAGACACCGGTCGAGGTGCTGGACTATCCCGGCTTCGTCTCGAACCGCGTGCTGATGCCGATGATCAACGAGGCGGTCTGTTGCCTGATGGAAGGGGTCGCCACCAGGGAAGCAATCGACTCCGTGATGAAACTCGGCATGAACCACCCGATCGGGCCGCTCGCGCTGGCGGACCTGATCGGCCTCGACGTCTGCCTCGACATCATGAACGTGCTGTACAAGGGCTTCGGCGACTCCAAGTACCGCGCCTGCCCCCTGCTGCGCAAGATGGTCGCGGCCGGACGCCTCGGCCGGAAATCGGGCGCCGGCTTCTACGACTACGCCGCGGCCTGAGCCCGGCCCGCCCATGAACTTCGACCTCTCGCCGGAACATTCCGCGCTCGCCGCGCGCGCGCGCGCGTTCGCCGACGGGCTGCGGCCGGAGATCGCGGCGCTCGACGACGAGTCGCGCTTCCCGCCCGGTCATCTTGCGGAGCTTGCCGCCCTCGGGTTGCTGACGCCGCACTGGCCGATCGAGCACGCCCCGGGTCCGGACGCGCCGCGCGACACGCTCGCCTACGCCCTCGTGCTCGAGGAACTGGCGCGCGTCTCGCCGGCGCACGCGATCGTGGTTTCCGTGCACGCCTCGCTGGTCGGGCAATCGCTGCTAAGGTTCGGCACGGCGGAGCAGAAGGCGGCCTGGCTTCCCCTCATGGCGGGCGGCGAGGTGCTGGGCGCGTTCGCGCTGACCGAGCGCGGCGCCGGCAGCGACGCGGCCGCGCTCGAGACCAGCGCGCGGCGCGAGGGCGAGGGGGCCGGCGACGGCTGGGTGATCAACGGCGAGAAGGTCATGATCACGAACGCCGGCCCGGCAGGGCTGTTCCTCGTGTTCGCGACCCTCGACCCGGCCGCCGGGGCGAAAGGCGTGACCGCGTTCCTCGTTCCGGGTGACGCCGCGGGCATCACACGCGGCCCGCGCGACCGGACCATGGGACTCAGGCCCGCCGACGTGCGCGCGCTGCACCTGGAAAACGTGCGCGTCGGGGCCGACGCGCGCCTGGGCGGCGATGGGCAGGGCCTCATGGTCGCGCTTCACGCCCTGAACGTGGGCCGGATCGGCGTCGCGGCGCAGGCGACCGGCATCGCCGCCGAGATGGTCGATCGGGCGGTCGCCCATGCGCGCGGGCGGCGGCAGTTCGGGCGGGAGATTGCCAAATTCGGCGGCATCGCCGAGTTGCTGGCCGACATGGCGATCGAGCGCGATACCGCGCGACTCCTGACCTGGGAGGCCGCGAGCGCGCGCGACCGGGGCGAGGACTTCGCGCACCTGGCCGCGCGCGCCAAGTGGGCGGCCAGTGAGGCGGCCTGCAACAACGCCGATCGCTGCCTGCAGATCCACGGCGGCTGGGGCTATGATGTCGCGGCCGGCATCGAGCGCGCCTCGCGCGACGCCCGCGTCACCCGGATCTACGAGGGCACGAGCGAGATCCAGAAGCTCCAGGTGGCGCGCCACGCCGTGGCGAACGCGACGTGAGCCTCGACTTCCGCCTCGACGGCGAGCGCGCGCAGATCCGCGACATGGTCCGCGACCTGTGCGTGAGCGAGTTCGCGGCCGAGGCCGGCCGCTGGGACCACGAGACCATCTACCCCGCCGAGGCGATGGCGCAGCTCGCGGAGCTGGGCTTCTTCGGCATGCTCGTGCCCGAGGAATACGGCGGCGCCGCCTACGACCCGGTCGCCTACGCGATCACGCTCGAGGAGCTGGCGCGCGTCTCGGCGGGGCTCTCGGTCATGATCTCGGTCCACAACTCGGTCGGCGCCTGGCCGATCGTCAAGTACGGCACCTTTGAGCAGAAGCAGCGCTTCCTGCCGCGGCTCACGTCGGGCACGCTGGCGGCCTTCTCCCTGAGCGAGCCGGGCGCGGGCTCGGACGCGGCTTCCTTGCGCTGCGCGGCCCGGCGCGACGGCGACCACTATGTGCTCAACGGCACGAAGAACTGGGTGACCAACGGCGCGCTCGCCGGCGCGATCGTGCTGTTCGCGCGCACGGGCCCCGACCCGGGGAACAAGGGCATCACCGCGTTCGTGGTGACGCCCGACCTGCCCGGCTTCTCGGTCGGCAAGCACGAGGACAAGATGGGACTCAGGGCATCGGTCACCACCGAGCTGGCTCTCCAGGATTGCCGCGTTCCGGTGGCGAACCGCCTGGGGGACGAGGGCCAGGGCTTCAAGATCGCGATGTCGACGCTCGACGGCGGCCGCATCGGGATCGCGGCCCAGGCGCTGGGGATCGCGGGCGCGGCGTTCGACGAAGCGGTGCGCTACTCGAAGACGCGCGAGACCTTCGGCAAGAAACTCCATGAGCACCAGCCGGTCGCGTTCATGATCGCCGAGATGGAGCGACGCATCGCCGCGGCGCGCCTCCTGATGCTGCGCGCGGCCTGGAAGCGCTCGCAGGGCCAGCCGCACCTGATCGACGCGTCGATGGCCAAGCTCCACGCCTCGGAGACGGCGACGTTCTGCGCGCACCGCGCGATCCAGATCCACGGCGGCTACGGATACGTCAAGGAGTACCCGGTCGAGCGTTACTATCGCGACGCGCGGGTGACCGAGATCTACGAAGGAGCGAGCGAGATCCAGCGACTGGTGATCGCGCGCGAACTGGTCCGGCAGGCGGAGTTTGCCGAGTCGGCGCATGCCCAGGAGGTGAGCCGGTGACGTACCGTTCCAAGGTTGCTGTCGTCCGCACCACGCCCCAGACGGTCCTCGCGGACTACTCGCGGTTGATGGAACTCGCCGGCATCCGCCAGGCGCTGCCCGTCGGCCCCGAAGTTTCGCTGCGGATCAACATCTCCTGGCACGTCTACATGCCCGCCTGCTCGACCACGCCCTGGCAGCTCGAGGCCGTGATCGCGAAGCTGCTCGAGACCGGCCATGCGCGTGAACGGATCTACGCCGCGCAGAACCGCACGGTCGTGGTCGACTGCCGCGTGGGCGCAGTGAACAACAACCTGCAGCCCGTGCTCGACCGCAACGGCATCGAGATCCAGTACCTGAACGAGAAGCCGACCCGGTGGGTCAAGTACGAGCCCAGGGCGAAGATGAGCGTGCTCAACGAGGTTTTCCCCAAGGGCATCCTCGTCCCCGAGCGGCTGATCGGCTCGAACGTCATCCACATGCCGACGCTCAAGACCCACGTCTTCACGACCACGACCGGCGCCATGAAGAACGCCTTCGGCGGCCTGCTCCAGGAAAACCGGCACTGGACGCATGCCGTGATCCACGAAACGCTGGTCGACCTGCTCGCGATCCAGAAGGAGATCCACCCGGGCATGTTCGCGGTCATGGACGGCTCGATCGCGGGTGACGGTCCGGGTCCGCGCGCCATGCGCCCGCGGATCGCGAACCTGCTGCTGGCCTCGAACGACATGGTCGCGATCGACGCCACCGCCGCGAAGCTCATGGGCATCGACCCGATGGGCCTCAAGTACATCCGCCTGGCGCACGAGGCGGGCCTGGGCGTGGGCGACCCGGCGGAGATCGAGCTCGTGGGCGACGATGTCTCGGGCGTCAATCTCCACTTCTCCTCGAACGAGGACACGCTCGCCAGCCGCGGGCAGAAGCTGATTTATTGGGGTCCTTTGAAGCCTCTGGAGCACTTTCTTCTGCGAACCCCGATCGTGCCCTGGGCGTTCGCGGCATCGCGTCTGTACCACGACGCCTACTGGTACCCGTTCGTCGGCAAGCCGCGCGTCGAGAAGATCCTCGAGAGCGATTGGGGCAAGCTGTTCAAGTCGTACGGCCAGGGTCGGACGGTCGTGGATGATTGGACGGAGGAACCGTCTCAGAAAACAACCGGATGACTAACGCGGTCGAGAGCCGGGCGACGTTCGGTTGGCTCGTAATCGCGGGTCTTTGTGCGGTGGCAGCAGTCCTCGCCCTGCGCGCCAGCTGGCAGACACCGGATGCTCTGGCGTACATGATGTCCGCCGCGACGGGCAGGGAGATGTACCATCCGCACCATCTCCTGTACGTGCCGATCGTCCGCTTGATGTTCGATGCCCTACGGGCCCTCGGCGTCTTGGCGGACACCGTACTTGCCGCGCAGGTCCACAACGCGATCTTGGGGGTTGCGGCCTCGATCACGACATTCTTCATCGTTCGCCGATGGGGAGGGTCGGTCGGAGCAGGAGCCCTCGCCGCCGTGGCGCTCCTGGCGAGCCGCGGGTTCTGGGCTTACTCGACGCAAGCGGACGTCTACGTTCCGGCGACGGCGTGTCTCGCAGGCGTGACGCTGCTGCTGCCGCGACCCGGAGAGGCGGCGGTGGGATGGAAGACCCTGGGCATTACCGTTCTCCTCGCCTTGGGGACGCTTTACCACCAGACAAACATTCTCCTGATCGTTCCCGTCGCCTACTGGTATGCGTCATTGCGTGGTCGCAATAGCTGGCAGGCGCTCGGGCTTGTGCTGATCGGCACTTGCGGCCTGGTTGGTGGCTCGTACGTTCTCGCCTTCCTGTTCACGGATGCGCAGACCGCCATGGCTGGGAGGGGCGCACCCGAGGCCACGGGTTTTATCCAAGGGTTCATGCGCTACTGCCTCATGTACTCATATCATCCCAACCCTGAGTGGGGCACGTTTCGCAACGTCAGCCTGCTGGGGTTCGGACGGCTCATCCACAGCCAAGCTTGGAACATCGTGGCGTTCCGAGAAGACAGCAAGTACCTCGTCACGGGACTCGCTTCAGCCCTGCTCGGAGGACTCCTCGCCTGGCACACGTGGCGGATATGGCGAGGAGGGGCATGGCGGCGCGAGCGAACTTTCCTGCTCCTCTGGCTCGCGACCTATGGCGCATTCTTCCTTTGGTGGCTGCCCTCGGAGCGAGAGTTTTTCATTACCCCGCTGCTCCCTCTGGTGCTTCTCTCCTGGATGGCCATCCGGGACTGCTCAGTCACTCTCGCGGGGAAGGCAAAGTGGATCGCTCGCCTGGCAGTCCTGGCCGTGGCCGGAATCGTGATCGCAAACCTGTCCGGAGCCATCGTGCCCGACCATCGGCAGCGCGGGGCGGCCTTCGAGGAGGCGGCCGACATCGCCCGACTGGCATCGAAAGATTGCGTGATCTACAACACCCAGGCGGTCATCCAGAATCTTCGTTACTACTTCGGTTTCACGAAGGTGCAGGAAATCGATCTCCCGCTGCTTCTTGCGATGAAGGGCCAGCCCATTCCTCCACGGTTTTCCTCGGATGGCGCGCCGTGCGTCCTGGTCCCAGCCAACTATCTTCGACCGGACCATGCAATTGACCAATTGAGCGGGTATGTGAACCCGGCAGGGTATCTTGCCTTCCTTCAATGGGTGTTGGGGGCTCAAGCGGAGTCGTCCAGCGTAAGTGTGGAACATCGCAACTACGAGATATCGGGCAATGCAGGTGGAAGTTCGTATCTGCGCTTCGACTCTACTCGAGTAAAAATCGGCTCTTTCGAGGAACTCCTTGCAAGAGTCGATGCGGACGCACTTGGTGCTCGCATACGCGGGGGTGGGCCCCTGGAAAGTTGGTGGGATTCCACCCACGGCGGGAAGTGATTGCGGGGAGTTCCAAACGGTCCGGGGCCGCGCGCCATGCGCCCGCGGATCGCGAACCTGCTGCTGGCCTCGAACGACATGGTCGCGATCGACGCCACCGCCGCGAAGCTCATG
>JBKJOC010000128.1:0-5378 GCA_046595725.1 Candidatus Eiseniibacteriota bacterium | reverse complement strand
ACCTCGACCGCTCCGCCGATCGCGTTCGGCCCCATCAGGAGCGAGGCCAGGCCCCGGTGCAGCGTGACGCCGCGCGCCGCCGTGAGCGGGATGGCGGAGAGATCGGAGCGGTGATCCCAGGAGAGCGTGATGGGAACGCCATCGACGAGCACGGCGATCTGGCGATCCTCCCCGCCCCGGAGCGCCGGCTGGGCCTCGCCCCTTGAGTTCGCGCGGATGACGATCAACGGCATCTGCCGCAGCACTTGTTCCAGGGTGGGGGCGGGGCGCACGCGGCCCGAATCGAGGTTCGCCTCGACCGCGCTCGCGCCGCCGATCGTCGTCCGGGGACGCGGAGCGAAGACCTGGATCAACGGTTGCTCGTACGCCACGGTGTCGGCCGGCGCGGGGGCGAGCTGCGCTGTGGCGAGGATCAGGGAGCCGAAGGCGAAGTATGCGGGCAGCATGGCCTAGCGACCCGGCGCGGGTGGGGGTGCGGGGGCAGGGACCGACCATTCGTAGATGAACGCGGTGACCCCCTTGATCCTGCCCGTCCGCCCATATCCTTGCACGCGCACCCTCGAAGTTAGTGGATCCGGTGTTCTCGGCCGGTACCTGCTCCCGGGCAATGAGCACGGGAGCAGGACGCCGGGCAGTCGTTGTCGATCAGCGGGTCAGCGAAACACGCTGGCTCTTTCTTCCGCCGACGCTGTTCAGCACGTAGAAATAGAGACCTGAGGCGGCGTCACTGAAGCGGTCGGTGCGACCGTCCCACGAGCGTGTGTAGAGACCGGGCGCCATCTCTCCGGCGACGATCGTGCGCACGCGCCGGCCTCGCGGGTCGTAAATGGCGAGATCCACGAACCCGGGCCGGGGAACCCCGAACTGCACCGCCGAAGTCGCGCCAGTCGGATTCGGACTGGGCCGACCGAGGAACGCCACCGCGGGCAGGCCCGCGTCGACGCCGTAGCTTCCGGCCACTGGTCCGAAGGTCCGGTTACCGCCCGCCGAATCCTGCGTCAGGAGGCGGTAATGATAGGTGTGTCCCGGTAGCGCGGTGCGGTCGAGCGCCGTGCTGGCGCCGTTCCGCGTACCGGACTCGAATTCGATCGAGCCAAAGGGGCCTTCCCGGCTCTCCCCGCGCTCGACGGAGATCACCCGGAGGTCCGTACCGTAGCCGAACTCCCAGACGAGGAGCACGCCCTCGTCAGCCGACTCGGACTCGAACCTCGCGAGCAAGGTCGACGTCGGGCTGCACGCCGGGACGAGGAACTGCGTTCCCCCGTAGGTGATGTCGAGGATTCCGTTCGCGCCCGTGTAGCTCCGGCCGCGCAGGCCGTGGAGCACGCTGCCGACTGCGATATCGGGACTGGCGAACGGGTTCAAATCGCCCACCGAGACGCTCATGGTGAGCCGGTTGTTCGACTCGTCAAACGCACCCTGGGCGGGGCCACGATTCGTGTACGTCATGCTGCCGTCGCTGGCCCGCACCGCGGTGCCCCAGGTGAAGGTCGGGCTCGCGGGATTGTTCGAGTCGGCCAGCAGGAAGAACTGGTCGCCGTTGTCGGAGACGCCGCCCGGGCAATTGGCGGCGAAGGAGATGCGCCAGTTCCCTCCAGCCGGCACGGGAGACAGGTCGGAGACCGCCATCGTGGCCGACAGGATGACGTTGCCGAACGAATCCGTGCCGTCGCAGGTATAGTCGACGGACAGGATGTCGAAGGCGTTGTCCGCGGGATCGGCGGGCTGGAGGAGCCCGACCACGGCATCGTGCAGGAAGTCGGTGACCTCCGGATCGAGCGGCCCCGGCACAGGCAGCGGCGGGGGCGAGGCCGGCGAAACCTGGCCGGTCCCGTTCGCATCCGCGTACAGGCTCATTCCGCCCAGCTGGCGCGTCACCTGGACGTTGCCGTCGTAGTCGTTGTGGTCGTCCGTGAAGGCGACCACCGCGGCGCCCTGCGGATCGAGCGCCACCTGGAAATAGTCGATCAGGTTGCGGTTCGCGTCGCCCGTCGGATCCAGGCCGCCGAGGCTGATGTTCGAGCCGTGGATGATATGATCGCTGATCACCTGCTGGCGGAACGTCGGATTGGCGGCGGTCGCGTCGAGGGTCTGGCTGAACAGCACCTCCCAGTCCGCGTCGTCGTCGTTGGTCGCGTGGGTCGTGCCGTACCACACCACGGCGACGCGGCCGGTGCTGCCGCACTCGAGCCACGGGAACAAGTTCCTGCGGTAGACCGTGTTGTCGTTGACCCGCACCTTCTCGCTCCAGGTGACGGCGCCGTCGGTCGAATGCGCGAGGTAGATGTTCACCTCGTCGGACCACACGGCGTAGACCGTGCCGTCGGCGCCGACCTTGACGGCGTCGAACTTCGAGCCGTGACCGGTCGTATTGTCGACCGTGTTGTTCTTCCAGGTCAGGCCCAGGTCGATCGAGTGTCCGATGGTCAGGCTCGAGCTGCTCGCGTGCGACACGTAGACGCGGCCGGCGAACGGGCCGGTGGCCCGCTGGTCGACGTCGATGTAGCCCGGGGTCGTGCCGCTGGGGCTGACCAGGCTAGTGATCGGGTAGGTGGCGCCGTAGTCGTCCGAGCGCTGGACGAACAGCCCCGTCGCGGGAGCGGGCGCGCGGTACACCATGTAGACCCGGTTGGGGCCGGTGGACTCGTTCCATTGCCGGTCGTCGGCCGTGGAATTGGACGCCGCCGGGTTCAGGATGAAGCTCTGGCCGCGGTCGAACGAGCGGGCCGAGGAGATCTGGGCCAGCGCGAGGCTCGTGATCACCACGACCGGAGTCGAGTCGGGGTGAGTCGGGAAGCCGACAGAGATGTCGATGTCGCCGCCGCCGTCGGCGCCACCGACGGCCGGATCGTTGGGATCGCCCTGCGGCAGGAACGCGTCGGGCTGGCCCAGGTAGAGCGGGTTCTGCATGCCGGGATCGAAGGTCGGGCTGGCCGGGTCGAGGTTGAAGCGCCACAGGTCGACGCCGGCCGGCACGCCGCGGATGCCGCCCACGTAGCAATTGCCGCGCACGTCCACGCGCAGGCTGGGCTCGCCGTCCCCCGTCGTGAATGGGGCCTGGAGTCGTACGTTCTGGCTGAAGGGCAGGTTGCCGGCGAGAAAGATGGGCGCGCGCGAATTGGGCGACGAGATCAGCGAGGCCGTGCCGTCGTAGCCCGGCGCGACGACGGCGAACGCCACGACATGGACGTAGTAGGTGCGGGGGGTGGCGATTACCGCGTCGATCGAGATCGAGGCCCGCTCCTCGTTGTCGGGCACGAAATCACCCGACTGCGCGACGATCGGTCCGTTGGCGCTTCCCTCATGGACGTAGAGATCCCAGTCGCTGGCCGGGTTCAGCCAGCTGATGGCCACGCTGACGCGCTGGCCGGTGTAGTCCCCGGCCGCGAGGGTGAGGACGTACGTCTCGCAGTTGACGTTCTCGAGACAGGAGGACTCGTTGGCGTTGGCCCCGCCGAGGGTCGGGTTCGACCAGGCGATATTGGGCGTGGCATCGCTGAGCGTGCCGGACTGATGTGTGGCGCCGGCGAGACCCACGAGGGCGAGGAGCAGGGTGATGGCAAGGACGCCCGCGGCAACGACGGGCGCGGTTGCCACCCGCTGTGGGGAGTGAGCGTGTGGCATCGAGGCATGCATCGAGCGACCCTCCTGATCGAGGTCAGGCGAAGAAATGCGGGCGCATGAGGTAGGTAGGACAGGAATCGAGCCGGCCCGCTGAAGGCACACAAAGATTAGCCGGGGGGACTTGACTATGACTTGACTGGGAGAGCGATCGGGTCGGCCGCCGACCGCAAATTGCTTGTCTCAAGTAGCGTTCAAGCCACAGGCGAAGGATTTGGTAGTGAGTGAGCCATCCTATCGTTTAACAACCGATTGCAGCGGACCGTCCGCTGCGCGGCCCTCCGCTGCGGGGGGCCGAGATGGCACCTGGGCCGCGGCTTGGGAAACTGCTGCTCTATCCGGTCCACAGTCAGGGCCGATTGGGCACCATCAGCGCTCGAGTTTCAGCTTCCGCAACAGCGCCACGAAGCGTGGCTCGGAACGGAGCGGATCGAAGACTCGATCCATCTTCAACCAACCCAGCCACTGCGAGTCGGCGGCATGGGCCCGTTCCAGGTACTCGATCGCGCGCGGATGCTCTCCCAGTCCGAGATACACCAGCGCAAGGTTGAACGGCGCTACTTGACCACGCAGCGACTTCTTCCTGAGCTCCTCGAGCTCCATCATCGCGCGGCTGCGATCGCCTGAAGCTCCGGACGCGTAGGCGAGCCACGCGGTCACGAACGCGGGCGACTCCATCGCGTTGGCTCTCGCGAGTGCCGGGACGGCGTCACGGAACTTCCCCGCTTCACAATCGGCCCACCCCTCCAACATCGGAGGAAAGAAATAGGTCGGATCGAGCTCAGCGGCCTTCCTGGCCAGGTTCTTCGCCGCTTCATAGTCACCCCGAAACATGAACGCCATCGCGGCATCAAGCAGGATTTGCGGCGACAGGGGATCGAGTTCGGCGGCGCGCTTGCCCTCGGCGATGGCTTCGTCAATCCGTCCCTGGAAGGCCAGGGCCAAACTGAACTGATCGTGGGCGAACGCGTAACTGGGGTTGAGGGCGATCGCCCGCCGGAACTCGCGCTCGCATCCGTCCCAGTCGTATTCGTAGAACAGTTTGAAAACGGCGAGGGACGTGTGGGCTTCGGCGGAGTTGTCGTCCAGCTGAACCGCCTTCTCGGCGGCCGCTTTAGCCTTTGGCCGCGCTTCGGTGGCGGTTAGAAAGCCCTCGTTGTAACCGGCCCAGAGGTAAGCATCCGACAGTCCGGAGTATGCCGGCGCAAAGTCCGGGCTCAATTGGACCGCCTGTTCGAATTGGGCAATCGCCTTCTTCAAGTTGTCGTCGCTCGGGCGGTTGAAGAAGTACCGCCCCTTCAAGTACGCATCGTGCGCGTCTGGATCGACGCGAGGCGCGGTGGCCAGCCGGGCTTGCTCGGTGGGCGTCAATTGTACGTCGATCGCCTGTGCGATGGCCGAGGCGAGTTCGGCCTGGAGCGCCAACACGTCGCCCGAGCTGCGCTCGAAGCTCCGGGCCCACAGATGCCGATCCGCCCGGGCGTCGATCAACTGGGCCGTGATTCGTACCTTGTCGCCGATGCGCGTCACCGAACCTTCCACGATCGCGTCGACGTTGAGCGCCCTCGCGATCTCCGGCGTCGGCGGCCGCTGCGCTCCCTTGAACTGCATTGCGGAGCCACGCGAAGTCACGCGCAGCTGGCTGATCGATGCAAGGTGGGCCGTCAACTCGTCGGTCATGCCTTCGGCGAAGTAATCCTGCTTGGGGTCGCCCGAGTAGTTGTCGAGCGGGAGCACGGCAATCGACCGAACGACAC
>JBKJOC010000295.1:0-2973 GCA_046595725.1 Candidatus Eiseniibacteriota bacterium | reverse complement strand
CGGCTGTCATCAATCAGCTGGTCACCCAGCGAAGGGCGATGCGCGGGAAGATGGCGGAGATGCAGTCGGGGATGATGGGACACATGATGGGGCACATGCGCGGGGGCAACGCACAGGGGATGCAGAAGTCGATGGCCATGTGCCCCATGATGAAGGAGATGGAGATGAAGAAGTAGGCAGCTCACAAAACACTGTTACAGCAACCCAACTGGCTCCAAAGTGAGCCTGCGAACCGAACTCGGCGGCGTTGACGATGCTGACGCGTCTCAAGCGACGTAATCGGTTGGCCGTGACAGTGAGAGGATACGAAGAAGATGACAACCCAGATTGAATCCGCCACCCCGCCTCACGTGGTGGTGGTCGGCGGTGGCTTTGGCGGACTCGAAAGCGCGTTCTACCTCCGCATGCGCTTGGGCATGCGAGTCCGCATCACTCTCGTCTCGGATAAAGACCACTTCCTCTTCAAGCCAAATACCATCTACATCCCCTTCGGCAAGGACCCCCGGGAGTTCGTCCTCCCGCTCCGCGAGGCCGCCGCCACCAGGGACATCGAGTTCGTGCAGGCCCGCGCCACCGGCGTCGAGCCCCACCCGAAGAAGATCCAGACGACGAGCGGCCCCATCGAGTACGACTTCCTTATGCTCGCCACCGGCGCCACCATGCGCCCCGAAGAGATACCCGGCCTCCAAGAGCACGCGAACACCATCTGGACGCCAGAGGAGATGCTGCGTCTGCGCGACAGCCTCGATCGCATCGTTTCCAACGCGCAGCAGGGGCAATCCCAGCGCGTCCTGTTCGCCGTGCCTCCCAACAACAAGTGCGCCGGGCCTCTCTACGAGATGGTCATGATGCTAGACACGTGGCTGCGCCGTCAGGGCGAAGGCGTACGCGATCGCGTCGAGATCGTGTACGCCACGTACGAGAAGGGCTACATCCAGGCCTTCGGGCCCCGCCTCAACGCTCTCGTGACCACGGAGTTCGCCGAACGCGGCATTACCGGCCACAAGCAGAAAGCCGTCACCCGTGTCGAGCCCAACACGGCGCATTTCCAGGACGGCTCCACGCTGCTCTTCGACCTCATGGTGAGCTTCCCGCCCTACGTCGCCAGCACGCGCTACGCCGACCTACCCAGCGATGAGCGCGGCTTCATCCCAGCCGACCCCAAGACCTGCCAGGTCGTCGGCCAGCCCGACATCTACGTCGTGGGTGACGCGGGGGACTTCCCCGTCAAGCAGGCCTTCCTGGCCCTGCTCCAGGCTGACGCGGCTGCCGAGCAGCTCGGCGCCCGCATCCTCCACACCGAGCCCCGCCTCGAGTTCGAGCCTGTCAGCATGTGCATCATGGAGCAGTACGACAAGGCCACCTTCGCCCAGGTCCCACTCCGACTCACCGGCAACCCCGACCTGCCCGTCGAGGTCGATCCGGACCAACTCGAGCGCTACAAGGTCGGGAGCGGCCGGATCTGGCAAGTCGGAAAGAAGATGCTGGGGGCCGCCATCCCCTATAGCTACCGCCACGGCAACCCCTTCCACGCCGGCGCCACGTGGACCACCATGGAAGCAGGCCTAAACCTCATGAAAGGTATTTTCGCGAAGTAGAGGCTCTCGGGGCGCGTGTGGCAGGGGACCGGCCGGCTACGGTCGAAACTGAGGTCAGGACGGTGAGCGAAGGGGCGCGACTGGACACGCCCATCATGTCGCTGCGGAGTTGGTTGCGGCCGCGACATGCTCTGCCACCGCGGGATTGGGTGTGTTTTCCGCTCTGCGCCCTCCGGTCACCTGGGCGTGCGCGCAGCCGGCCCCGAGCGCGAGCACGAGCAGCGCGCCGCGAGGAGCACTTTCGAGATGGATCTCGAGGACGGAGGCACACACCCAGCCGCCTTTAGAGGCCCGAGGGTTGCCGCGAATTGTAAGTTATACAATCCCCCGCCGAAGTCGGTTCATCCACTTCTTGACTGATAGCCTGCGGCGCTTGAACACTACCCTCAACTGACGATGCTGGATCTGCCGGCGTCAGGAGTCCAGAAACGATCGGGGTGATCCTGTCCAGGGGTCATCCGTCAAGGGGAGGGGTTTTGCGGGGGCTTTTGTTGTCAGAGCGATGGTGCCCTCGAAAATCGATATCCTCGGGAGAAGCCGCATGTTCCGTCTCACGATTTTGCTCGCGTCCATCGCACTTTTTGGCGCGGGATGCAGTGACAACCCCACCGGCGTGAACCCCTCCGCGCCGACAGTCATGTCGACCGGCCCTGCGAACGGTGCGACGGGGGTGCCAAGGAACACGTCCATCACCGCGACGTTCAGCGAGCCGATGGCCTCCGCCACCCTCAACGCGACGACGTTCGTGCTGAAGAATGGCACAACCGCTGTTCCAGGCACCGTAAGCTACGTCGGCACCACCGCGACGCTGGTTCCGACGACCACGCTCGCCCCGAACACCATGTTCACCGCCACGATTTCAACGGGTGCCACAGACGTAGCGGGCAATGCGTTGGCCGCCACCAGGACTTGGAGTTTCACAACGGTGGCAACGTCACCATCGGGTCCAGCGATCGTGAACCTGGGCACGGCTGGCAATTACGTCATTCTGGCAAAGTCCGGGGTCTCGACTACCGGCGCCACTTCGGTCGTGGGAGATATCGGACTGAGCCCAGCCGCCGCCTCGTTCATCACCGGATTTGCGCTGTCCTCCCCTCCGACCACGTACACGACATCGGCTCTGGTAACCGGAAAAGTCTGGGCAGCCGACTACGATCCCCCGACTCCTGCCACGCTGACCACTGCCGTGCTCGACATGCAGACCGCGTACACCAGTGCCGCGGGGCGCACCCTGCCTGACTTCACTGAACTGGGCGCAGGAAATGTTGACGGGCTGACCCTGGTTCCCGGCCTCTACAAGTGGGGAACGGGAGTTTCCATTCCCAATGTTCTCACCCTGACGGGTGGCGCAAATGCTGTCTGGATTTTCCAGATC
>JBKJOC010000065.1:0-3784 GCA_046595725.1 Candidatus Eiseniibacteriota bacterium | reverse complement strand
GCGAGGCCCTCCTGCAGCGTCGAGTTGACGTTGGACAGTTTCTTGAGCGGCGACATCATCGAGAGCAGCGCCACCACGAACAGGAAGAAGTTGTGCGGCTCGAGCGTGTGGTCGCGGAAGATCTGCTGCCCGCCGTACCAGAGGACGCCGGCTGCGACCGCGACCATCGCGTACTCGGTGATCGGCGACGCCGCCTCGCCCATGCGCCGCAGGCGCAGGAACGAGCGATAGAAGCGCTCGTTTTCGCGCGCGAACCGGTGCGCCTCCCACAACTCGGTGTGGAACGCCTTGACCACGCGGATGTTCGCCAGCGTCTCGTGCAGCACCGCCTGGAGGTCGGCCATCCGCTCCTGCATGGCGCTCGAGCGCGTCCGCATGCGGCGGCCGATCCACACCACGATCCCGACCACCGGCGGCAGGATCAGCAGGCTGACGAGCGCCAGCTTCCACGACGCCCAGAACACCCATGCCAGGGCGAACAGCACCAGCAGCGACTCCTTGATGACGTTCGAGATGCCGGCAGCGAGCGCCCCACGCACGAGCTGGACGTCGTTGATGATGCGCGAGGCCAGGATGCCCACGCGCTCGCCGTGGAAGAAGGCAAGCGAGAGCGAATGCAGGTGGGTCATGAGGGCGTTCCTCAGGTCCCGCACCACGCCCTGTTCGATCGAGATCATGAGATACGCAGCCAGATAATCGAGGATGTTCTTGATCAGGAAGGCGACCAGCAGGAGGAGGCACATGCGGCCGAGCGCCTCCATCGGCGGACGGCCGAACAGGAAGCCTTCGAGCGGTTGCCGGAGCACTGCGGGCCAGCGCTCGAGGCTCCCCCACTTCGTCTGCGCCACGAGCGCGCGCTCGGTCTCTCCCCCGGGCGCGGTTGCCCCTGTGGGCGCGCTCGCGCCGACCATGGCGTTCGGCGGCGCGAACAGGATCTGGACGAAGGGCGAGAACAGCCCGAGCGTCAGCCCCGATGCCGCGGCATAGAGCGCCATCGCAGCGATCGCCACGGCGAGCCGGGGTCGGTAGGGCTTGAGGTAGGCCAGCAGCCGCGGCAGCGTGCTCGGCACGTCGGCCCTATGCGTCCTGCGCGTCGAGCGCAGCGATCGCCGTCATGTTGACGACGTCCTCGACGTCGAAGCCGGTCTGCAACACGTGAACCGGCCGCCGCATCCCGGTCAGGATCGGTCCGACCGCCTCGGCCCCGCCGAGCGCGGTCAGGAGCTGGTAGGCCAGGTTTCCCGACTCGAGGTCCGGGAAGACCAGGACGTTCGCCCGGCCCTCGAGCGTCGAGAACGGGAACGCCTCCTTGCGGAACAAGGGATCGAGCGCCGCCTGGGCCTGCATCTCGCCGTCGACCATGAGGGTCGGGTCGAGCTGCCGCAGGATCTCGACCGCCTTCGCGACCTTGCGCGAGCGCTCGTGATCGACCGATCCAAAGTTCGAGAACGACAGCAGCGCGACCCGCGGCTCGACCTCGAAGCGCCGCGCCAGGCGCGCGGTCAGGAGCGCGATCTCGGCCAGCTGCTCGGACGTGGGGTCGATGTTGACCGTGGTGTCGGCCAGGAAATAGACGCCGCCGCGAAAGATCAGCACGTAGACACCGCACGCGCGCTTTACACCCTCGCGCGTGCGCACGAGCGCGAGCGCCGGCCGCAGCGTCTCGGGATAGTGTCGGCTGATGCCGCCGACGAAGCCGTCGGCCGCGCCGGAGTCGACCATCAAGAGTCCGAACAGTGTGGGATCGTCGAGCAGCGCCGTGGCCTCGACCGCTGCGACGCCGCGCCGCCCCCGCAATTCCAGCAGCCGCTCGAGGTAGCCATCCCGGTGCGCGGAATCGGTCGGGTCGATGATCTCGACTTCCGCGGCGTTGACGCCCAGGTCCCCCATCTTGAGCCGTACCAGCGCCGGGTCGCCCAGGAGGACCGGACGGGCGATCCGCTCCTCGACGATGATCTGGCAGGCGCGAAGGATCTTCTCGTGGGTGCCCTCGGGAAACACGATGCGCCGCGGGCTCCGGCTCGCCCGGATGCGCACGCGGCGCAGGAACTGGCGATCGAGACCGAGCAGCTGCTCGAGGCGATGGCGATACTCCCCGAGGTCGAGCTTGCGGCGCGCCACGCCCGAGGCGATCGCCGCCTCGGCGACGGCGGGTGCAACCCACAGCAGTGCGCGCTCGTCAAACGGCTTGGGAATGATGTACTCGGGGCCGAAGCGCAGCGAGTCCACGCCGTACGCGCGCGCGACCTCGTCGGGTACGTCCTGGCGCGCGAGCGCAGCCAGCGCCTTGACCGCCGCGATCTTCATGGGCTCGTTGATCGCGCTCGCGCGCACGTCGAGCGCCCCGCGGAAGATGAACGGGAAGCCCAGCACGTTGTTGACCTGGTTCGGGAAGTCCGAACGACCGGTCGCCACGATCGCGTCCGGGCGCGCGGCCAGCGCGTCATTGTACGGAATCTCGGGGTCGGGGTTCGCCATCGCGAAGATGATCGGGCGCGGCGCCATCTGCTTGAGCATCGCGGGCGTCACGGCGCCCGCCACGCTCACGCCGACGAAGACGTCCGCACCCTCGAGCGCATCACCCAGCGTGCGGGCGTCGGTCTTCCGGAGGAACGGCGCCTTCCATTCGTTCAAGCCGTGAGTGCGTCCTTCGTGCAGCACCCCCTGGCTGTCGCACAGGAGGAGGTTCTGCGGCTTGACGCCCATCTCCATGTAGAGCTTGGCGCAGCCGATGCCCGCCGCGCCGGCGCCCGAGAACACGACCCGCACGTCCTCGGCCTTCTTGCCGACGAGGTGGAGTGCATTGAGGAACGCCGCGGCGGAGATGATCGCGGTGCCGTGCTGGTCGTCGTGAAACACCGGGATCTGCATTTTCTTGCGCAGTTCCTGCTCGATGTAAAAGCAGTCGGGCCCCCGCAGGTCCTCGAGGTTGATGCCGCCGAACGTGGGCTCGAGCGCAGCCACGATGCGCACGAACTCGGCGGGGTCGGTGGCGTCGATTTCGAGGTCGAAGACGTCGATGTCGGCGAACTTCTTGAACAGGACACCCTTGCCCTCCATCACCGGCTTCCCCGCGAGCGGGCCGATGTTCCCCAGCCCGAGCACGGCCGTTCCATTGGTCACGACCGCGACCAGGTTGCCCTTGGCGGTGTAGTCGTAGGCGCGCTCCGGATCGGCCTGGATCGCGCGGCACGGCTCCGCCACGCCGGGGGTGTAGGCGAGCGCGAGGTCGTGCTGGGTGGTCAGGGGCTTGGAGGGGACGACCTCGATCTTTCCGGGGCGTCCTTCGGCATGATAGGCAAGCGGGTCCTGGGGATGGTGCATGCGTTCCTCGGGTGAGCGGTCGAACGGGGCCTCCAAGCCGCGCGACGGCGGCGCAAGGCCTCAGGGACGCTGGTGAGGACGCTGGCGCGGCCCTTGCGGTGGCTCGAGCTCCCGCCTCAGGTCGATGCCGTCCGCGAAATCCTGGATCGAATCCTCGGGCTGGCGGCCGAGCAGGCCCTCGCCCACGAGCGCGAAAACGATCGTCCCGAAGTCCTCGCTCCGGGCGATCCCCCACTCCCGGAACACCGCCCACGCCAGTTCGCCGTACTCCTGGCGCGCCAGGTCGACGATTCCCGCGAGCAGTTCCTGCCCCGAGACGTGACGGCGCGGCCCGACCGCCCGCGCGGTGGTGTGTTCGAGCGCGCGCATGACGAACTCGTAGGCTTCGCGACGGAAGCGGGGATCCCGTTCACAAAGTGCGTGAACCTTCTCCCAGAAGTCGAACACGGGTGGCTCCATG
>JBKJOC010000444.1:0-3880 GCA_046595725.1 Candidatus Eiseniibacteriota bacterium | reverse complement strand
CCACGCGACGACGGCCTGACCGGGGATCAGGATCCAGAGGACGGCGAGGAAGAGCTGGGGAATGGCGATCAGGAACTCCTCCAAACCCTGCGAGCGTGAGTTTGCTGCGGAAACCGGTTCGACCATAGTGCAGGCGCCGTGGAGAGGCAATCGTCACACTAGTTGTCGGAATAGATGCGCCACCACGGGGAGGCCAGCGGGAAGGCGAGCGTCAGGAGGACGAAGCCGAGCGCGAGGAGCCACGCCGCGCCAGAGCCTGAAAAGGTCTCCGGAGGCGAGGCGGAGCGGCGCGCCGCGAGGATTGCGATGCCCAGCGAGGCGCCGAGCAGCGCCCAGGTTGCGGGAGCCGGCGGCGCGCCGAGGACGAGCAGGAGCGCGAGCGCTGTCCCCGCGAGCGGGGGGCCGAGCGCGAGCGCGGTGGCGAACCGCGTCCCGCGGCTCGCGTCCCGCGGCAGGGTCCAACCGGCAACCGCCGTTCCGGGGGCGACCGCCCACGCGAGCAGGAGGAGCAGCCCGATCACGCCGACTATTGCGCGCGCGTGAGGGGCGCCTTCTTGCGGGCAACCAGCATCATCGTGTCCGAGGGATCGAGGTAGATCGAGTGATGGGGCATCAGGCGGTCGACCGAGCCCAGGAGCCAAGCGCCGACCCGCGTGTAATAGCGCAGCCGGGCGATGATCCGGGAGAGCGAGATGTACTTGCCGACGCTATGGCTCCGCACCACCTCGAACTTCACCTTCTCCAGCAAGGCGGCGAGACTCGCGCGGGAGAAGAAGTAGAGATGCTCATCGATGCTGCGAAATCCGAGCCAGTTTCCGCGCAGGATGTTCGCGGGCGGGCTCCCCGCGTCGGGGGTCGAGATCGCGAGGATGCCACCGGGCTTCAGGATGCGCTCGCACTCGGCGAGAACCGCGGAAGGCTCGGTCACGTGCTCGATGATGTCCCACAGGGTGACGACATCGAAAGCATTGTCCGGGTAGTGCGCTGCCGAGAGCTCACCGACCTTGGCGCGCATACCCTTGTCCAGGGCCTGGCTCACCGCATAGGAGGAGATGTCGATTCCCTCGACATCCCAACCCGCCTGCGTCGCGGCTTCGAGGAAGATGCCGGTCGCGCAGCCGACGTCGAGCGCCTTAGGCTTCGCCGCCGGGAGGCTCGCCTTGAGCGATGCGATGCGCCGCGCAAACGTCTTGAGAACGTCGTTGCGGTCCCCCTCATAGTCCTCGTAGCCCCCGAATGTCGGGTGCGCGCAGTGGAAATAGTCCTGCTCGTACTGGGGCGCGAGGTCCTCAAATCCGGGCCGGGGATTGACGAAGATCAGCCCGCATTCGATGCACTGCACGAGGCGCGAGACGTTGTGGAGGCTCTTCGTGACTTCGCAGCCGCAATGGTCGCAGGCCACGTAGAGGAGCGAGCGACTGCGCAGCGGAAACTTCTGCCCGCCATCAAGCATGGGGCGACCTGTAGGGATACCCGCGTGTCAACGCGCGGAGGCCGCGGTGGGTCGACCGTGCCAGTGGTGCGAACAAGGCGAGCGCGATCAGAATTCCTCCGGAGCACGACGATTGGGTGCAGGTCGAAAAACCGGGGCGACCAATTAGGAACGCGTCCAGAAGAAGGGCAAATCTACTCGACCGACGAGCTAACTGTCGATGCAAATTGCCATTCCTTGCGAGGAACGATAGCAAAGGCTATACTCCTTCTCGTTCTGAACACGTTCCATCCGCCTCTTTCCCGGAGCTGGATGGTCCCGAAAGCCTCCGCGGAGACCCCCGTTGCCTGACGCTGTCGCTGCCCATCACGCGCGCACATCCGGGCGCGACCGCCTCGTGCTGCTCCTGATCCTATTGTTTGCGCTGGTCGTACGCGCCTGGCTCGCACGCGCATCCACTCCGGAAAACATGGATCCGGATGCCGCGCACTTTCTCAATATCGCCCGCTCCTTCGCGACGGGTCACGGTTTCACGAACCCGGCGGCCTGGCCCGCGTGGATCCAACCGAATAGCCTGCCGATGCCCGAGACCCTGAAGGAACCGGGGTATCCGTGGCTGATCGCCAGGCTCGGCACGACGTTCGCGGCCGGGCAGGCGCTCTCGCTCGTCGCCGGCGTGCTCCTGCCGTGGGTCGCCTACGCCCTCGGACGGCGCCGCGGGCTCGACCGCCCGACCGTGCTCATCGCCGCGCTCCTGGTTGCGGCAAGCCCGCTCGCGATGCTCCAGTCGGTCCGGGTGATGGTGGATGCGATGTTCGCGCTCGTGGTGACGGCGATGTTCCTGTTCGCCAGTCGCGATCTCGGGTCGGCACCCTCCTCGCGGCCGCTCTGGCGGGACCTCCTCGCTGGCGCGCTCTTCGGCGCGGCATTCCTTCTGCGCGCGCAGACGCTCATCCTGCTCATGCCCCTGCTCGTGCTCCTCACCGAGGGGCGCCCCTTGCGCGCTTCCATCGCGCCAGTCGCGCTCGCGCTGATCGTGGGCGCAACCGTCGCCTCTCCCCTGTGGCTGCGCAACCTGCACCTGTTCCACACGCCGCTCTACAGCGATATTGTTGCCTTCGGGCTCTGGGCATACGTCGATCGAGTGGCCTTCTCGACCGGCCTCGACCATCCCCCCGCGGTGCTGCCCTGGTTGCTCGCACACGTGCCGCAGGTGCTGGCCCACATGGCGCGCAGCTTCGTCCAGTTCTTCACCCGCGCATTGCCGGAGGAGATCCTGGGCCATGCGTTCTGGATGCTGCCGCTGGCTGCGGGCCTTTTGCTCTCGCTGCGCGCGCCGCGCACGTGGCGATTCGCCTGGCTCTACCTCGGGATCACGCTGGTGTTCATCATGGCCGTCCACTGGGATGCCCGCTACTTCACGAGTTCGGTCCCGCTGTATTGCCTGTTCGCCGCCTCGGGCGCGATGGCGCTCGCGCGCGGCATTGCGACGCTCGAGTGGATCGGCCCGCTCCGCGCCGCGTGGCTCCTGGGCGGGGCGACGCTCGTGGTCGTCGTCCTCCAGGTCGCGGTCGCGCGCCGCACGCTTCGCCAGTTCGTTCCGCCCGAACTCTCTGCCGCGCAGCACGAGGCAGCGTTCCTGCGCGAGCGCCTGCGCCCGAACGAGGCGGTCCTGGCCGTGACGACCTCCTACTGGTCCTGGTTCTCGCGGCGGCCGAGCGTCCACCTGGTCATCGCCGACGAGCCGCGCTTCGACGCCGTGATGCGCCGCCTCAAGGTCCGCTACGCCGCGCTGCCCACGTCCCGGCTCGCCGAATTCGCGGAGCGCTATCCCGAACGCGCGCTGCCGCGCTCGCTCGTCTTCGACCATGCCGATTCCGCGCGTGACGTGACGGTCTTCGCCGTGCGGACGGAGGCGACGCCATGAAGGTGCTGGTCGTGATGGGAACACGCCCCGAGGCGATCAAGATGGCGCCCGTGGTGCATGCGCTCAACACGACGCCGGGCTTTTCGCCCCGCGTCTGCCTGACGGCGCAGCACCGGGACATGCTTGACGACGTGATTCGCGTGTTCGACGTGCCCGTCCACTACGACCTCGACCTCATGACGCCCGGGCAGACCCTGACCCACGTTGCGGTCAAGGTGCTCCAAGGCGTGGACTCTATCCTGGCGGCGGAACCATTCGACTGGGTGCTGGTCCAGGGCGACACCACGACCAGCCTGGCCGCCGCGCAGGCGGCATTTCATCGCGAAGTGCGGGTGGGACACGTCGAGGCCGGGCTCAGGACCTGGAACATCCGCGAGCCCTTCCCCGAGGAGTGGAACCGGCGGGCGATCGACGCCCTGGCCGACCTGGCGTTCGCGCCCACCGAGCGCTCGCGCCAGAACCTGCTCGACGAGAAGTTCGCGCCCGAGCGGATCCTGGTGACGGGCAACACCGCGATCGAC
>JBKJOC010000400.1:0-2539 GCA_046595725.1 Candidatus Eiseniibacteriota bacterium | reverse complement strand
GGCGTCCGTCGGCATGTCCTTCGCGAGCGCCGCGACCAGCGCCTTGTAGAGGTCCTCGCGCGCGCCGGTCTTGATGCCCCAGCGGCTGAACGCGACCTCGAGCGAGTCGCCCGCGTTCCTGACCTTCTCGTCGGCCGAGACGTACTTGAGGAAGAGCGGCGGATTGAGCGCCTCGCCGGCTTCGTCGCCCACGCGCTCCATCGCACGCACCGTGTTGGCAAACGTGCGTTTGGAGTCGGGGATCGCGACGATTGCCTCGTACTTCTTGTCCGCGGCCTTCATGACCTTCTCGCCAGCCTTCTCGATCTGCTCGGGGGTCCATTTCCAGTCGACGCCCGGGCCGTCGGCGCTGGCCGACGCCGAGAGGAACGTCATGACGGCGAGCCCGGAGAGGGCGGCCAGGGTCCAGGGACGCGAGTTCGACTTGAGCATGGGATGGTTTTCCTCACGTGAGGTTTTTCTCGGTCATGGTTGGGCGGCGGGGATCCAGCCAAGTCGGGCACAGTGGTGCAGAAATCCCACCACGTGAATAGGGGACGCCCTTAAGAAACTGTCACGGCGGGCTTTACTGGGCAAGGACTGCGTGCTACTTTGCGCTCGAATTCACGCCGACTGAAAATACGCGTCGCCCTTCCGGCAGGCAAGGGGGCGAGGCGCGTCCGGGACCCCCGAAGGATCTCCATGGCCGAACGTCCGTTGCGCCATTTCCGAACGCTGATCGCGCTCGCCATCGCGTTCGGCCTGCTCGCCTTTGCCCTGCCGGGCCTGGCGGGCCCGAACCCCCAGACCACCCTCGAGCCCAAGTCCGAGACCGCCCGCCTGATCGACCAACTGCTCGACAACATCGTGCTCTGGTGCGTCATCATCTTCGTGTTGGTCGAGGGCGCCCTGATCGTCACCGTCGTGCGCTACCGGCGCCGCCCCGGCGGCCCCGCGCCGCGGCCGATCCACGGCAACACCCCGCTCGAGATCCTGTGGACGGTCATCCCGGCGATCATCCTGGCGCTCATCGCGGTGCCGACCGTGAAGACCATCTTCAAGATCGACGCCGTGCCCAAGAACGCGCTCCAGGTCGACGTCATCGGGCACCAATGGTGGTGGGAGTTCCGCTACCCGCAGTATGGGATCATCACGGCCAACGAGCTCCACATTCCCGAAGGCCGCGACGTGGCGTTCACGCTCACCTCGGTCGACGTCATCCACTCGTTCTGGGTGCCGGCGTTCGGCGGCAAGCGCGACGTCATCCCGGGCCGCACCAACCACATGTGGTTCAACGCGGCCGCGACCGGCACGTTCCCGGGCCAGTGCACCGAGTTCTGCGGCGTCTCGCATGCCAACATGCTCTTCAAGGTCATGTCCGTGAAGCCGGCTGAATTCGACGCCTGGGTGGCGCAGCAGAAGGCGCCGGTCCCAGCTCCGGACTCGACGAGCCTGGCCGCGCGGGGACTTGCGATCTACACCAAGGGGCAGTGCGTCGCCTGCCACATGATCGACGGCGTCTCCTATGGCGTCCTGGGCCCGAACCTGACCAAGGTGGCGACTCGCACCACGATCGCCGCGGGCATGTACCCGAACGATGCGGAAAACCTGAAGGCGTGGATCAAGAATGCCCCAGGCAGGAAGCCGGGTTCGCTCATGATGAACATGAATCTCTCGGACTCGGACGTGGAGGCCCTGGCGGCCTTCCTCCAGACCCGTCGCTAAGCCGCCACCGAGGACACGCATGGCCACGACCACCGCCCACGCCCCGACCCACGCCGCCGCCCACGCGCAGAGCGGCCTATGGTCGTGGATCACCACGGTCGATCACAAGCGGATCGCCATTCTCTACTTCTTCACCTCCTTCTTCTTCTTCCTGGTGGGGGGGCTCGAGGCGTTCGTCATCCGCCTCCAGTTGGCGGCCCCGAACGGGCACGTCGTGTCGGCGCAGTTCTACAACTCGCTGTTCACGATGCACGCCACGACCATGATCTTCCTGGCCCTCATGCCGCTCTCGGTGGCGTTTTTCAACTTCGTGGTGCCGCTGCAGATCGGCGCGCGGGATGTGGCGTTCCCGCGGCTCAACGCATTCTCGTACTGGGTCTTCCTGTTCGCCGGCATCTTCATGAACCTGAGCTTCTTCCTGGGCGGCGCCCCGGATGCCGGCTGGTACGGCTACGCCCCGCTCACGGGCAGGACCTTTGCGCCCGGCCACGCCATCGACTACTGGACGATCGGCCTGCAGGTGCTCGGCATCGCCTCGCTGGCGGGAGCGTTCAACTTCATCACCACGATTATCAACCTGCGCTGCCCGGGCATGACCTTCATGCGCATGCCGGTGTTCACCTGGATGACCCTGGTGACCTCGTTCCTGATCATCCTGGCCTTCCCGGTGATCACGGTGGCGCTGATCTACCTCATGTTCGACCGCTTTGCGGGGACCAACTTCTTCGTGGTCTCGGGCGGCGCCGATCCCGTGCTGTGGCAGCACCTGTTCTGGGTCTTCGGGCATCCCGAGGTGTACATCCTGATCCTGCCCGCCATGGGCATCGTCTCCGAG
>JBKJOC010000382.1:0-3419 GCA_046595725.1 Candidatus Eiseniibacteriota bacterium | reverse complement strand
GCGCGTGTTCCGCAGCACGAACAGCGGCGGCGCCTGGACCATGGCCACGCTCGCGGGCGCGCCCGACCTGCGCGGCATCGAGTGGCCCGCCGACAACGCGGCATGGGTGGTGGGCGGCAACGGCGGGATCTGGTTCTCGAGCGACGGCGGAGTCAACTGGACGGCGCAGACCTCGGGCACGGCGCAGAAGCTCAACGCGGTCCGCTTCCGCGACGCCTCGAACGGCTGGGCCGTGGGTGCTGGTGGCGTGGCCCTCAAGACCATCAATGGCGGCGCTACCTGGACGCCGACCACGACCTCGACCACGCGCGAGCTCTATTCGGTGGACTTCTTCGGCTCGACCGTGTGGGCGGTGGGGGCGTTCGGCACCGCGCTCAAGTCGACCAACTCCGGCGGGCTCTGGAGCCCGGTCAACCTCAACCTCGATACCCAGGGCGACATGCGCGGCGTCTGGCTCGAATCTTCGACCCAGGTCGCGCTCACGGGCGGCGGCGGGTTCCTGCGCACCTCGCTCGATGGCGGCACAATCTGGGGCTGGGCGGTCCATCCGCTGCTCGCGGCGACGAGCGACTACTTCGCGTTCGGCAGCAAGGCGTGGCTCGTGTCCACGCGCACCCGGGCGGTCGCCCGGACCAGCAACGCCGGTGCGACCTGGACGTTCTCAAACGGCGTCACGACGGGCCACGAGTGGCAGCTCAAGCTGCCGGCGCCGGTGGTGATCACGCGCGGCAACACGTTTGCCACCACGCCCCAGAATCGCGACCTCGTGTGGTGCGTGATCGGCCCCTACATCTACAAGAGCCGCGACAGGGGCGACACCTGGGCTCTGCTCGACAGCATCCCGAACACGGTCAAGACCAACTCGTTCTACGTCTCCCCGAAGGACACCGCGAGGTGGGTCGCGGCGGTCGGCACGCCGGATCGCATCATGCGCTCCCTCAACTCGGGTGGCAGCTGGACGACCACGCTGTCGAAGGACTTCAGCGAGTACGGCATGCCGATCGAGATGAATCCCGACCGTCCGGACACGTTCCTGTTCGCCCCGGAGGATGGCCGCCTCTACCGCAGCCGCGACTTCTGCGGCACCTGGGACACGCTCTCGGTCCCGATGTTTCGGTCGCCCTGCGACATCGTGATCGTGCCGGGCGACGACTCCAAGATCGTCGTCGGCGACGGCGTGACGGGCTCGGGCTTCGGGCAGATCTACCAGTCGAACAATGGCGGCGCGAGCTTCCAGATGGTTTACGTGGGGCCCAGCTCCGAGGTGCCGACGGTGTGGGGCAACCGCAGCGAGAACAATGTCGTGTTCGCTGCCAACTGGTCGAATGGCGGCGTCTGGAAGTCGACCGACTACGGGGCGACCTGGACCTCGTCATCGTCCGTCAGCTCGGCGTGGGGAGGCGCGACCTCGAACGACGACCCCAAGGCGGTGGCGTTCAACCGCTATGCCGGGATCCCGAACTACTTGAGCACCGACCAGGGCACGACCTATGCCAGCTCGAACCTGTCGAACCCGGGATCCGGGTACGCCATGCTGGGAATCGACCGCAGCACGTGGCTCGACCTGCATTCCTTCGGGGTGTACAAGCTGGCGGTCACGCACACACCGGTGTCTCAGCTCGTGCAGACCCTGACGCTCACGGCGCCGAACGGGGGGGAGGCGTGGGTCGTCGGGAGCACGCACCAGGTGACGTGGAACTCGAGCGCGATCGGGCTGGTCGGGATCGAGTACCGCGCGAACCCGGGGGATCCGTGGCACCTGGTGGCGACCGTCGAAGGCTACCTCGGGACCTACGACTGGATCCTGCCGAACGTGCCGACCACGACCGCCGAGGTGCGCGTGAGCGACGCCTGGGACGGATCGCCGGTCGACGCCGCAAATGGCGTGTTCTCGATCCTCGGTCCCCAGATCACCGTGACGCCCCTGACGCTCGCGTACGGCAGCCACCCGGTGGGAACCGCCACGCTCGACACCGTGCGCGTGACCAACCCGGGCACCGCGACGCTGCAGGTGACCTCGATCTCGACCGGCAATGCCGCCTTCACGGTCGGCCGCACCAGCATGACGCTCCTGCCCGGCGCTTCGGACACGCTGGGTGTGACATTCCGCCCCGCGAGCTCGATCGCCTACAATGCGACGCTCACGCTGGCCAACAATGCGGGTCCGGCGATCGGCGTCGCACTCTCGGGCACGGGCGGCGCGGCCAATGCGATCGTGCTGCTCAATCCCCAGGGCGGCGACCAGTGGCAGTACAACAAGCCCTTCGACGTCACCTGGCAGAGCCAGGGCGTCGCCAACGTCGCAGTCGAGTACCGCATCGGGGACGTCGGACCCTGGCTCACGATCGCCGACCCGGTGCCGGCCGCGAACGGCTCGACGACCTGGATCATCCCGAACTCGCCGACCAGCCTGGCGCGCGTGCGCGTTCGGCAGATTTCAGGGATCCTGGTCGCGACCAGCGACCCCTTCTCGATCACGGTGCCCGCGCTGGTGCTCGCCTCGCCGTTCGACTTCGGCGCGGTGCCGCCGTTCTACTCGACCTGGGACACGCTGCACATCGCGAACCCGGGCACTGCGCCGCTTTTGGTCACGAGCATCGTGAGCGACAACCCGCGCTTCACCTTGGGCCGCACCAGCATGATCGTGCCGCTCGCCGCGAGTGATTCACTCAGCCTGTGGTTCCGGCCGACCTCGACCGGCCCCGACTCGGCGCTCATCACGTTCACGGCCGACACCCCCTTGGGCACACATGCGCTGCGCGTGCGCGGCTCGGGCACGCTCACGACCGACACGGGCGGCGACCTGCCGCTCGCCTTCGCGCTCGAGGCCAACCAGCCGAACCCGTTCGCCCGGCAGACCACGATCCGCTTCGCGCTGCCGCACGACGCCCGGGTTCGCCTCGAAGTCTTCAACCTCGCCGGCCGCCGCGTCTCGACGCTGGTCGACGCGGACCGGGCGGCCGGGCGCCACTCCGTCGTCTTCCGCCCGGCCTCGGGGGGGGACCTCGCGTCGGGCGTCTACTTCGTGCGCATGGCGTCAGGGACGTTCGAGCAGACGCGCAAGATGCTGTACCTCGCCCGGTAGTCCCGCGGAGCGGATGCGCCTCAACAAGCTGCTCGCCGAGCGGGGCGGGATCGCGCGCCGGAAGTGCGACGCCGCGATCCTCGCCGGCGACGTCGAGGTCGATGGGGCGATCGTCTTGACGCCCGGCCTCCAGGTCGACCCCGACACCAGCACGATCACGCTGCGCGGCCGCGCCCTCGCCCGCGCGCCGGGCACGATCCACCTCCTGTTTCACAAACCGCTCGGCGTGCTCGTGACCTGGAGCGACCCGCAGGGCCGCCCCACGGTGAAGGACTACGTGCCCGCCGGCATGCCACGCCTGTTCGCGGTCGGGCGGCTCGACTTCGACACCAGC
>JBKJOC010000289.1:0-3079 GCA_046595725.1 Candidatus Eiseniibacteriota bacterium | reverse complement strand
ATCCCGTCAGGCTGAGCATCAGCGCGGACGCGAACACGGCATGGAACATGGATCGGGACATCGCGCGTCGAAGCACTCGGTTCATGGCGTCGTTCCGTGGGGTTCAGGGGCTCAAGGAGGATGGATCTGTCTGCGGGAAGTGGAGCCCGCGGGAACCAAACCATCCCCGGCGAAGGGGGTCAATGCTTTATCGGACGCCCTGCCCCCCTCTGATAGGGAAAAGGAGACGATGGATTCGTCATATTCTACGGAAATACGGGCTAAAGTTCATAATTACAGTTGTTTATGGAGAGACGAACAGGCGGGTCCGAAGGCGAGGCCTTTCCTGTTAATTTATTCGCCGGCGCACAGGGGGAGTGAATCGAAGGCCGTCAGCCGCGATAGCGCACCTTGAGCCGACCCCAGGTCGAGGGCTCGGCCGGCGTCGGTCCGCAGGCGCTGCAGGTCGGGCCAAAGGCACCCCAGTAGGAGTCGCCGCATGCTGGAGCGATGAGCGGCGAGTTGGAACACAGCCCGAGATCGCGCCCGGCCAGGTTGCACAGCCGGGGGTCGACACTGAGGTTGGCTCCCGCGACCGCCGGGATGCAGCTTCCGGACAGGTCCGGACCGCCGTTCTGGTAGAGGTCGCTACAGCCCACGTCGAGCGTCGCGCGAGGATCGAGGCAGGCCAGCCCGCTGGTGTTCCCCGCCACGATCGAGCGCGCGATCCGCAGCACGCCAGCCCCGGTGACGCCGCCGGCCGCGGGCGCCGCCCCCTTGCTCAGCAGGATGTCGCAGCTGGTCATCGTCAGCAGCGCGCAATCGGCGGCGAGGGTCGCGGATGCGCCGGGGTCGCAGGAGAGGTAAAAGGCTCCGCCGCCCAGGGCGGAGGCGCACTCGACCAGGACGGTGAACGAGGCGATCACCTGGCCCCCGGCCGCGATCGCGATCCCGCCGCCGTGGCCGCCCGCCTGCGCGCGGTCGATCCTCAAGTTCGAAAAGGAGGCGGTGCAGACATCGAGGCGAAGCCCGCCGCCGTCCCCGCCGGCCCGGGTCGCCGTGATCACGCAGCCGAGCACGGTCACCTGCGCGCCGCCCGTGACGTAGATGCCGCCGCCCGAGGACGCGCTCGTGCCGTCGATCGTGCAATTCTCGATCATGAGCTTGCCCCCGGACTGGAAGTGGCCGCCGCCGAAGTTCGCGTCGGCGCCGGTCCAGGCGCAGCGCCGGAAGGTGACTGAAGCGTTGGACGCGCCGGTGGCGCCGCCGTAATTCGCGTGGCCGCCGTCGAACGTGCAGTCGAGCACCTCGAGACCACCGCCGATGATTGCCAGGTCGCCGCCCATTGTCGCGCCGCCCACGTCGGCGCCGGTGCCGCCCGTCAGCCGGAAACCCTCGAGGCGCGCGGCGGGAAGGAGCCCTCGCGCCTCCACCGCAGCGCCGCCGCGGCTGGCGTCGATGACGGCCGTGCCCGGGCCGGATTCCGCGCGCAACGTGACTCCCGGCACGAGCGTGATGCGTTCGAGGTACGTGCCCGCGGCCGCCAGCACCGTGTCGCCCGCGGCGGACGCGGCAAGCGCGGCCTTCAGGGTCGCGAAATCGGAGGGCACGCGGCGCGCCGCCGCGGCGGCCGGGTTGGCGCAGGCGGCGAGGCAAAGCATGATGAGCGGGGCGCGAATGCGCGACCTCATGGCAGCCACACGAAGCGTCCGCGCGCCAGGGTCACACCCTCGGAGGTGACGACGCGCACGAACAGGACGCCGGGTGCGACGCGGCTGCCGTTCTCGGCCACACCCTCCCACGTGACGCGGGCGGGTCCCGCGCCCGCGGCGTCGAGTGCCGCGACCTGCCGGCCCGCGATGTTGTAAAGCAGCGCGCGTGTCCCCCGGGGCCGCGCCGAGGGCGTCTCGAACGCGAGCGCGATGCGCCCGCGCGCGGGATTGGGCGACGCCCCGATGCGGGCCTCTGGCGTGTTCGGCCCCACCGGCACATCGACGGGGGCGATCGCGGGCGCCGCCCGCACCATCTCGCGCAGCCGCCGCCCGGCGGCGCCGCTGGCGAGCCACACCACGTGCGTGCGGCCGACGACATCGCGCGCGAACGCCGTGCCGTTGAGCTGCTCGTCCTTGAAGCTGTAGAGCAGCGAGGGGCCCGAATCCCAGACCCCGCTCGCGCGGTGCCAGATGGTCTCGACCAGCTCGACCTGGCCGTTGAGATTGGAGCGGCGCACCAACAGGTGAATGTCGCGCTGTGCGTCGACGAATGCCCGCGGCGAGTCGAGCGGCTGGGGACTTCGGTAGGGCGAGTCAAAGCCCGGGTTCCACCCACCCCGGCTCGACCAGCTTTCCATCCGGATCTCACTCTCGGCCGGCAGGTTCTCCCGCCAGAAGAACCACACCGAGGTGTCCGAGTCCGCCGCCAGCGTCGCCTGGTTGCTGGTGAAGCCGTCGGTCACGGAGAAGAAGCGCGGCGCCGTGAAGACGTTGAGGCTGTCGACGCAGCCCTTGACCTCGTCGACGCCCGAGATGCGTTCCTGGAACACCACCACCAGGCGATTGCCCGCGCTCGCGATCGAGGGCGCGCCGGAATTGCTGAGGATCGCGAAGCCCTCCGGGAACGAGATTCGCACGTCGCTCTTGAGCGCCTCCTGGTCGGGTGCGAACACGCGGGCGTAGATCGATGAGCCGCCGTCGCGCCCGTCGGTCCATGCCAGCGCGATGCGCCCGTCCGCGGTCCAGGTCACGACCGGGAGCTGCGAGAACGAGGAATTGTTGGTCACCCGCCGCGCCGGTCCGAACGCGCCTCCGGCCGGCGCCCATGCGTAGTAGATCTCCGAATTGCCGTCGCGCGTGTCCCACCACGTGATCGCCTTTTTGCCGTTCTTGTCGATGGCCAGGGCGGGGGAGTTCGAGACTCCGGGCTCGCCGGTCAGGGGGATGGGCGCGCTCCAATCGACGCCGAAGCGCTTCCTGCGCAGCACAATCTCGCTCGCGCCCGAGGCGTCGTCGACGGTGGCGAGCCAGAGGTCGCCCGAGGGGTCGGGGATCATCGACGTCGAGCCGTTGCCCGAGAGCAGGCCGCCCGCGCCCAGCGTCCCGAT
>JBKJOC010000233.1:0-2613 GCA_046595725.1 Candidatus Eiseniibacteriota bacterium | reverse complement strand
GCGGCGGCATCCGCGACTACCACGCGTTCGACAAATGGACCGACCTCTTCGCGCTCGCCACCTTCTTCCTGGTCTCCCTGCGCTGGCAGGGCCGCGACCGGGCGGTGGCGGTGTCGCTGTTCGCCCTGCGGCTGGCCGGTGTTGCGCTGTTCGAGCTGACGAACTGGCGCGGCGCGCTGATCCTGATGCCCAACCTGTTCGAGACCTGGTTTCTCTACGTCTGCATGCGGAACGCGTGGCTGCCTGATGATTTCTCGCGTGCGCGTGGACTGCTGCTGGCCGGGCTCGTGACGTTCAAGTTCGTCCAGGAATACGTCGTCCACGGGGCGCAGGTACTCGACCGCTACAACCTGAGCGAGGTGTTGGAGCGGATTCATCCCTGAGGGATGGCCCGGGCAGGGCGCCGATGCATGCGCCCCGTGGGGATCACTCGACGGCTCGGTCACCCCATTTAACTTATTTCCACACAATCAATTCGGTCGATCCCCGGGGTGCGGCTCAACTCCTGGTCAAGTCCGATCCCTACCCTTGATCGTGGTCCAGACTCGTGCACGTTTCCTCACCCGACAAGGGGGCTACTCCCATGCGACCAATGCGACTCGTGGCTTCGGTGGTTGGTCTCACCGCCGCCGTCATCATCGCGACCAGTTTGGCGTCCCAGCGGCCCTTGGCCTCACCGGGGCCGGGCGCCGCCGCCGCTCCTGTTTCACCAACTCGTTCGACTTCCGGCGTTGCGCCGGTATCGCAGGTCAAGCAAGCGAGCGCCGACCTCGCGATTGCGCCCGACGCGCAGCGCGCGGCACGTACTGAAGTACCGCGCCCGGAGGCGGGATCGGCCAGCATGATCCTCGCCGTCGATCCCGAAACCGGCCAGCTCGGATTGCCCTCATCCTCACTCCAGAGGGCGCTCACGACGGAGGAGATGCAGGCGCTTGCGCGCGCCGAGGCCCAGGGCCTGGCCACCGTTCGCAACCCCGACGGCTCCGAGACTCTGAACCACGAGGGCCGATTCGCCGATCACTCGATCGTGCGGGTTGGACGCGACGGCAAGCCGGTCGTCCAGTGCGTGAACGGCGAAGGCCAGCGCGAACATGCGTTGCACTCGGCCCAGACGGTGAAGCCCGCCGCGGAGGAGAACTAGCCATGCGCTCCTCCTTGACCCTTCGACTCCGGGTCCTCCTTGCCGCGTACGCGCTGCTCGGCTTGATCACAGGCAGCGCCGGGGCGGCGACGATCACGATCATCAACCTCGACGGCGCGGGCGAAGGCTTCAACGATCCGACACCCGCGGCTCCGGTCGGCGGCAACCCCGGGACCACCATCGGCGCTCAGCGCCTGTTCGTGTTCAACCACGCGGCCGGCATCTGGGGCGGTCTCCTGCCCAGCGCCGTCGAGATCAAGGTGAACGCCCGTTTCGACCCCCAGACCTGCGACGCCGCGGGGGCAGTGCTCGGCAGCGCAAGCGCCGGGTCCTCGCACCGCAACTTCGTGAACGCGCCGTTCCCCGACACCTGGTATCAGCAGTCGCTGGCGAACCGCCTGGCGGGTTTCGACCTCAATCCCGCCGTCAACGACATGAACATCACGTTCAATTCGAACCTCAATGGCGTCGCCCCCTGCAACTTCCGGTGGTACTACGGGATCGACGGCAACGAGGGGACCAACATCGAGCTGCTGCCCGTGGTGCTCCACGAACTCGGGCACGGCCTGGGGTTCGCGACCATCACGCTCGCGGGCGTCCAGATGGGAACGCCGCCCGGTCCGCACGTTTACGATCGCCAGCTCTACGACCTCACGCAGGATCAGCACTGGAACGAGATGGCGACCGATGCGCAACGCGGAGCCTCGGCCCAGAACTGCCAGATGCTGGTCTGGGACGGGCTGTGCGTCACCCTGGCCGCGCCCGCCCGGCTCGGACCCAAGCCGCTGCTGCGCGTGAGCTCGCCCGCATCGATCGCGGGGGACTACGAGGTCGGCCTTCCGCAGTTCGGTCCGCCGCTCAACGGCACGGGCGTGACGGGCGCTGTCGTGCTCGCGAACGACGGCTCGCTCCCGCCCAACAGCGCGAACAACGGCTGCGAGCCGTTCGTCAACGCGGCGGCGATCGCGGGGAAGATCGCATTCGTCGACCGCGGCGGCTGCCCCTTCGTCGTCAAGGTCAAGAACGCGCAGCTCGCCGGGGCGATCGGCGTGATCGTGGCCGACAGCACCGCGGGGTGTCCGCCCGCCGGCATGGGCGGAGCCGATCCGACGATCACCATTCCCTCCGTCCGCATCACGGTCGACGACGGGGCCGTGATCAAGGCCAACCTGGGTTCCGGGGTGGTGGCGACCTTGATCTCCGACCCCGCGCTCGATGCCGGAGCGCGCGAAGGCAAGGTCCTCGTGTACACGCCGATTCCGTTCGCCGCCGGCTCCTCGGTCTCGCACTGGGACACCTCGGCTGAGCCGAGCCTGCTGATGGAGCCGGCGATCACGAACGGACTCTCCTCCGACGTTGACCTGACCATGCAGGCGTTCAACGACATCGGCTGGTTCGGGATTCCGGCGCCGTGCGGCGCGACGCCCACCCTGATGGCGTTCTTCGAGACCGAGAGCCGCGACGACGGAGTC
>JBKJOC010000067.1:0-5156 GCA_046595725.1 Candidatus Eiseniibacteriota bacterium | reverse complement strand
GGCGCTCGTTCACCGACAGCGTGAGCAGCGTGAGGATGAGCAGGAACGTGACCAGCAGGCTGACCGTTCCCAGGATGAGCGAGAACTGCTGGAAGTAGGAGAGCTGGCCGCGGATCTCCCCGACCAGCTGGCCCACCTCGTAGATGTCGGTCTCGGGATGGAGCGACCGCCAGCGCGCAAGCACGTCACCCGGGCGCGCGCCCGGCTCGAGGCGCCCGAGCAGGAAGGACGCGGGATCGTCGGCGCGCCCGGCGATGCGCGCGAGTTCCCGGGGGACGATCGCCGCGGTGCGCTGACTTCGCAGGTCGAAGCGGAACGCGGCCACGCCCTGGACGCGCGCGAGGCTCGAGCGCGCGGCCCCGCCGGCTCCGACATCGAGCGCGCCGGCGACGCGCAGCGTGTCGCCGGGTCCGACGCGCAACGAGTCGGCAAGACGCTGGTTGAGCAGGATCGCGATCACGCCCTCGGAGGCCGCGTCGGTGAGCGGGCGTCCGCGCTCCACGCGATAGAGCGTCTGGCGCCTAGGGTCGAGCCCGAGCGCGAACGTCGAGAGCGCCCGCGCGTTCGCGCCCGGGCGTTCGAGGTAAAGCGTCGTCGCCCACAGCGGCAGCGCATCGGCGACGCCGGGGAGGCTGTCGAGCTGGGCCGCCAGCGCCTGCCCGCCGGGCAGGACGGCCTCGCTCGAGAACGGCAGCCCGCCCCGGGGCAGCACGCGCAGGTCGTAACCGATCTCGCCCAGGACCTGCGCGAGGCTGGCCCTCAGCCCGCTCGACAGGAGCGCCATGTCGTAGAGCAGCGCGGTCGAGACCGACAACCCGAGCACGCACAGCAGCGTGCGCGCGCGCTGGCGGACGAGGTTCCGGCGCGCGAGGAAGCCGATCAACGCGCCCCCCGCGTGAGGCCACGCGTCTTAAGGAGGCGCCAGCCGGCGATCGCCGCCGCCGCGACGCCCAGCGGCAGCGCGACCAGGACCGCGGTGGCGGCGACCTCGGGGCTGACGCGCGAGAACACGAGATCGGTGCGGTAGTACGCACGGAAGTAGCTGTTGATTGCGGTCGAGGCCACGAGGCCCAGGACGACACCCAGGGCGCCGCCGGCGAGAGCGACCACCAGCGACTCGAGCGCGAGGCTGACCAGGATCGTCCGGCGCGAGATTCCGATCAGCGTCATGGCGGCAAGTTCGCGCCGCCGTTCCTCGACCTTGAGCACCATGAGCGTCACCAGGAACACGGCACCCGCCGCGAGCGCAAGCCAGGCGATCGCACGCTGGAAGCGCGAGATCACGACAAACGTCCCGGAGGTGCGATCGGCCAGTTCCTGGCTGGTGTAGGCGTCGAAGCCGACCGCGCTGCGCATCAGGCGATCGCGCACCGAGGGCGCGCGCGCCGAATTCCTGAGACGCACGACGAAGCGCTGCACGGCGTCGCGCTGGCCGGAAAGACGCTCGAGGTCGTCGACGTGGAAGCGTGCGAAGCGGCTGTCGCGGCCGACCTCGATCGGGTCGGCCTGCGGGCGGTAGACGCCCGTCACGACGTAGCGCTCGGCGTCCCCGAACGCGCCCGTGGGGGCGGCCTCGATCGTATCCCCGCGCGCGACGCCGAGCGCGCTCGCGGCGCGCTCGGAGAGGAGCACCTCGCCCACGCGGCCGGGCCCGCCGGAGGGAACCGCCGCGGCGGCGCGGGAGGTGCCCAGGACGACCAGGAAGAGGACCAGCAGGCGCGCGCGGACCGGACGGGGCATGCCCGCACCGTAGGCGGGGCCGGCCGGCGTTGCAACAGCGCCGGTGCTAGGATGACGATCGACCCTGGAGGACGCCCGTGCTTCGCCTGCCCGTGTACATGGACAACCACGCCACGACCGCGGTCGATCCGCGCGTGCTCGAGGCGATGCTGCCCTACTTCACGACCCACTACGGCAACGCCGCCAGCCGGAACCACGTCTTCGGATGGCGGGCCGAGCAGGCGGTGAACGACGCGCGCACGCAGGTGGCCCGGGCGATCGGCGCGAGCGCCGCGGAGATCGTGTTCACCTCGGGCGCGACCGAGTCCGACAACCTGATGCTCAAGGGCGCCGCCCGCCACTACCGCGAAAAGGGCGACCACCTGGTCACGCTCGCCACCGAGCACAAGGCGGTGCTCGACTCCGTGCACGCGCTCGAGGGCGAGGGCTTCCGGGTCACGGTCGTGCCGGTCCAGCCGGACGGGCGCGTGGATCTCGCGCAGCTGGCGTCGGCGATCGGGGAGCAGACGACGGTGGTGTCGGTGATGTGGGCGAACAACGAGATCGGCACCATCCAGCCCATCGCCGAGATCGGCCGCATCGCGCGCGCGAAGGGCGCCCTGTTCGCCGTCGACGCCGCGCAGGCGGTGGGCAGGATCCCGGTCGACGTCGAGGCGGCGCAGGTCGACCTGCTCGCTCTCTCCGGGCACAAGATCTACGGGCCCAAGGGCGTGGGCGCGCTGTATGTGCGGCGCCGCCCGAAGGTCCGCCTGCTTCCCCTGTTCGACGGCGGCGGCCACGAGCGCGGCCTGCGCTCGGGCACGCTCGACGTGCCGGGCATCGTCGGGCTGGGCGCCGCGTGCGCGCTGGCCGAGAGCGAGCGCCCGGCCGAAGCGGCGCGACTCCTGGAATTGCGGGCGCTGCTCCACGAGCGGATCGCGACGCGGCTTCCCGGCGTCCACGTCAACGGCACCATGGAGCCCGATGTGCGGCTGCCCGGGAACCTCAACCTCTCCTTCGAGGGCGTCGAGGGCGAGTCGCTCCTGCTCGCGCTGCGTGACGTCGCCATCTCCTCGGGCTCGGCCTGCAGCTCGGCCTCGATCGAGCCCTCGCACGTCATTCGCGCGCTGGGTGTCGGTTCCGATCGCGCGCATGCCTCGATCCGCTTCGGGCTCGGGCGCTTCAACACCGAGGAGGAGGTACGGTTCGTGGCGGACCGCGTGGTGTCGACGGTGGAGCGCCTGCGCGAGCTGGCGACCTCCGAGGGATTCGTTGCGCGGCCTTTGCCGGCCCCGGCCGTGAGGCGGCGCGACCATTAGCCTCCCGTGGTAGACTCACGCGGTCAGGGCGCCCCGCCCTTGCCCAGGAACGCCGAAGGAGGCCGAACCCGATGTCCGAAACTGTCGCGCCTGAAGCCGCGCCCAAGCCCGCCAGGCCCCTGCTCACGATCACGCCCTTGGCGCTCACCAAGGCGCGCGCGCTGCTGAAGAAGCACGGCAAGGAAGACCAGGGCTTGCGCGTCGGCGTGCGTGGCGGCGGCTGCTCCGGCCTTTCCTACGTGCTCGACTTCGAGGCCGAGGCGCGCAAGGGCGACCAGGTGATGGAGTTTGACGGCCTGCGCGTCTACCTCGACATCAAGAGCCAGCTCTTCCTCACCGGAACCACGCTCGACTACACGGTGTCGCTGATGGACACCGGCTTCAAGTTCGTGAACCCGAACGCGAAGCGCTCCTGCTCGTGCGGCGAATCCTTCTCGGTCTGACCGCGGCGTGACCGATCCCGTCGTCCTCCCTTCCCGTTTTAAGTCCCCGACCGATCGGCCCGTGGTCGCGGTCTTCGGCTCGAGCACGACCCAGAGGGACGACCCCGCGTGGCAGGTCGCCGTCGACCTGGGCGAGCGGCTGGCGCGCGCGGGATTTGCGGTGATGAACGGTGGCTATGCAGGATCGATGGAAGCCGTGAGCGAGGGCGCCGCCCGGGCAGGCGGCCCGGTGATCGGGGTGACGACGGGCCTGTTCAATCACCGCCCCGCAAACCCGCACCTGACGCACCGCGAAGACACCAGGACGCTGCTCGAGCGCCTCGACTACCTGGTGCACGTCGCGTCCGCGTTCGTGGTTCTCGAGGGCTCGGTGGGAACGATGGCGGAGCTGTTCCTGACCTGGAACCTGCTCGCCGTCGAGGGCCGGCCGCAGGCGCCATTGATCTGCCTGGGTGGGCCTTACGAAGGCTTCATGAAGGCGGTGATGGCGCCCGGCCTGGTGGCCCCCGACCTGGCGCGGTTCATCGAAGTCGCGACCGATCCCGAAGACGCCGTCCGGCGGATCCTGCGCGCCTAGTCGCGACCCAGCCCCGGACGCACGGTGCCGCCGGCGTGATCGAACGATTCGCGGAACGTCGCCTGGATCGCGTTGAGGTCTTCCCTGGTCACTTCTTCGCCGGTGGGTGACGCCACCTGCGGCACGGCCTTGACCACCGCGTCCGTCCGCACCAGGTGAATTCCACCCGGAATCAGCAGCGGGAAGAATTCTTCTCCCATGTTGAGAAAGTCGGAGAGCCGCGAGCGGTCGTGCGGCAACCCCATCCAGATCCTGCCGTGCATCGTGCTCCCGTTGGTCAGGGTGAGCACCAGGTCCTCCTGCCGCGTCACCAGGCCGTCGGGCACGAAGACGTGATCCATCGGCGTCTCGCCCGTGGGCGTGACGCGCAGCAAGTGCCGCTTCTGGAAGATCTCGATCTGGCCGGCATCCCCCACCTCGAGCACGATGAATGATTCCGGGCCGTTCAGGCGCTCGAGAATCGTCTGCTGACCGCCGTGGCGTGGGCTCGCGGGATCGACGAACAAGGCGCCGCGGGTCACGGATCCATCCATCCCGCACAGCTTGACCGTGGTTCGATGCTTGGGAACTCGGAACACGGGACTCTCCATCGTCAGGCGGACTCCGCCGCTTCGGACCCGACGGGCCACGACCGCTGGCGGTCGGAGACGGACAGTGCACTCCGTGTGCCAGTTCCGGAACGTTCGTGGGCGCGGGAATCGCCCGCCTCGCACTCCCGCACTCATGCACCCTGCATGGCGAGGCGTGCCGGACGCACGGGCAATCTGCCCGATCCGCGAAGCCGACCTTGGCCGTCACGGCAACGGCTTCGCTGTCGGGGAGTTTGTCGTCGCAACCTGCAACACGCGCATGGCACCTGTCTTGCAACTGGCGAGGCCGGTCCCACCCCGGTTCATCGAAGTCCGGCCTTTCGGGAGACGCCACGTGCCTCGCATCGACTCGATCCTGCAGCTCGTCCAGGCCCAGGGCGCCTCCGACCTCCACCTGGTGTCGGGATCGCCGCCCATGCTCCGCCTGCACGGCGAACTGAGCCCGATCGAGTACGAGCCGCTCACCTCGGAAGTCATCGTGGGCCTGCTCGCCGAAATCATGACCGAC
>JBKJOC010000410.1:0-2998 GCA_046595725.1 Candidatus Eiseniibacteriota bacterium | reverse complement strand
ATTCCGCTATCCTGCCCCCATGGACGCACCCCGCCTCGCCGGATTCGAACGCCGCCCGGATCGCCTCGGCTCCATGTTCAGCGCCATCTCGTGGCGCTACGACTTTCTGAATGCGCTGATGAGCCTCGGGCAGGACGGCGCCTGGCGGCGCGAGCTGGTGGGTTCCATCCCCGAAGGCGCCCGGGTGCTCGACTTGTGCTGCGGCTCTGCGCGTTCCTCGGTGCCGGCGTTCGAGCGCACGGGACGCACGGTGATCGGCCTCGACGTGTCCTACGCCATGCTCGCACGCGGCCGCGAGTATGCGCGGGGGGAACGTGCAGGCTTCGCGCCCGTCCACGGCGACGGCTTCCGGCTGCCGTTCCGCGACGAGACCTTCGACGTGGTGACCGCGGCGTTCGGCCTGCGCAACCTGGTACCGCTCCCCGAAGCCGCGCGCGAGATCCAGCGCGTGCTCGCGCCCGACGGGAGGTTCCTCGCGCTCGATTCCGTAGCTCCGGCTGGAAGCGCGTTCGCACCCTTCCACGCCCTCTATCTCAAGCATGGCGTGCCGCTGCTCGGGCGCCTCTCGCCCGACCCGCGGGCCTACCGCTACCTGAGCGAGAGCATTTTCGACTTCGGTCCGCCCTCTGTGGTCGCCCGGCGGCTCGAGGAAGCGGGGTTCGCAGTCCCCGTGACGGCGCGTACCCTGATGGTCGGTGCGGTGGCGATCTTCGAGGCCCGCCGCTCCAAGGTGTTGCGCGAGCGTACGGATGCTCCGGGGCGCATCGTGCAAAGCGAGGCCTCGCCGCTTGCGGACGAGCACATTGCAATGGTTGGACCGGTCCGGAAGGATGCGTTGTGAGCCTCACCGGCAGTCGGGGTGAACGGCCCCGCCGCCCCGAGCGCACGAGGCCACGCGCCGACCCTCCGACCCGCAGCGGCGACCGGATGGCGCTCTGGGCCTTGCTGGCGTTCAACATCCTGCTCGAGATCACCCTGGCCGCGGCCGGGTGGACGCTCGCCAAGGCTCTACCCGCCATGCAGTTGAGCCCATTACAGCAAGTGATGTGTCAGCTCGGCCTGGCGGGCGCTTTCGTCGCCTTCGGCCTGCGTGCGCTGGCCTTGTGGCGGAGGCTTCGGCGAGCCCCGCACGGTGAGTCGCGCTGACCCAGCTCCATCGACACCCATTGCGACCCCATTCGCCTTCTCGATTTCCCGTGGCACCCGACTTGCACTGACCTGCTTGGGGCCCTCGTAGCGGGCTCGTGCCGTTGCACTTTGCACAGGGACACCTTCGAAGGGACGCCAGGCACATGTTCACGCCGGATCGCACGCTCGACGCTCTGCTCGCCCTGACCACCGGCAATCACCGCGATCGCTCGCTCGCGGTCGAGGAGGCGCTGCGTGCCGCCTGCGCGCTGGTCGAGGCCGAGGCGGCTTCGTTCCTGTTCTACGACGGCCGTCGCGCCTCGCGCACGACGCTGCTTGGAACCGGCGCGAAGATCGTCGAGGAACATCCGAACCCGACCGAAGGACTGTTCCGCCAGGTGACGCTCGAAGGCCGTGCCGCGGTGGTCAACCGCCCGCAGCAGGACGTTCGCTTCTGGCGGCCGGGCGACGCGCCGGCGGGACTCGACGTGCGCAACGTGCTCGCCGCGCCCGTGCGGATCCGCAAGCAGAACATGGGCGTGCTGGCGGCATTCAACCACGAGGGGCGATCCGGCTTCTCTTCGCAGGACGCCAAGACTCTCGCGCTCCTGTCGAGCTGCCTCGGCCTCGTGATGGAGAACACGCGGCTCTCGACCACGCTCGAGCGCATCGCCGTCACCGACGAGCTGACGCAGGTCTACAACTACCGCTTCCTCAAGACGGCGCTCAGGCGCGAGATGCTGCGCGCGAAGCGTTTCCGCCAGCCGTTTGCGCTCATCATGGCGGACGTCGACAATCTCAAGATGTACAACGACCGCTTCGGCCACCTGCGCGGCAGTCACCTGCTGCGTGAACTCGCGCAGCTGCTCTCGAAGCAGGTGCGCGGCATGGACCTGATCGCCAAGTATGGCGGCGACGAGTTCACGGCGATCCTGCCGCAGACGCCCCGTGGCGGCGCGCGCGCCGTGGCCGAACGGCTCCGGGCCTGCGTTGCCGAGCACACCTTCCCGCACGTCAAGCTGGGCGAGATCACGATCAGCCTGGGCCTCGCCGTCTTCCCCGAGGACGGCATCCAGCCCGGCAGTCTCATCGGCGCCGCGGACACCGCCCTCTACGCCGCCAAGCATCGCGGACGGAACTGCGTCGTCGAGGCAACCGGGTTGGTCATCGCGCCCGGCGAGGAACGACCGCAGGCGGCTTAGCCCCGCAATGCCCGCTGGACAGATTTTGTTGTCAACGCTACAGTTGGCACGAAATCCACGCGATTCCCGCCGCCCTGTTTGAGCGCCCCAGGAGGTCCGGTGGAACCCGTCACTCTGGCCCTCGTCGGAACCGGCGACTGGGGCGCCAACCTCCTGCGGAATTTCGCGAACCTGCCCGGGGCGCGCGTGGTCGGCGTGTGCGACGCCGATCCCGCCCGGCTCGAGCGGGCACGGAAGGTCGTGCCGGCCGCCACGGCGGTATCCGACGCCCGCGCGCTGCTCGACCTTCCGGCGCTCGAGGCGGTCGTCATCGCCGCCCCGGCAGCGGCCCACGCCCGGCTCGCGAAGCTTTTCCTCGAGGCGGGCAAGGACGTCTACGTCGAGAAGCCGTTCACGCTCGACGTCGCAGACGCCGAGGAGTTGGTCCGCCTGGCCGAGGCCAGGCGCCGCGTGCTGATGGTGGGTCACCTGCTCAAGCACCACCCGGCGGTGACGCGCCTCAAGTCGATGATCGACGCCGGCGAGATGGGCGATGTGCGCTACGTCTACTCCCAGCGTGTCAACCTGGGGAAGGTACGCAGCGACGAGAACGCGCTGTGGTCGTTCGCGCCGCACGACCTGTCCGTCATGATCCACCTGCTCGGCGGCGAACCGGTCGACGTCTCGGC
>JBKJOC010000263.1:0-2502 GCA_046595725.1 Candidatus Eiseniibacteriota bacterium | reverse complement strand
GACGGTCCCGCAGGCGCCGGGCCCCGGGCCGGCGCGGCGTGATCTGCTCGACCTCGAGACGCTGCCGGCCGCGGACCTCGCGCGCCTGCTCGAGGGCGCCGCCGCATTCCGGCGCGTTTTGGCCACGCCGTCGCGCAAGAAGGCGGTGCTCCCCGGCACGGCGGTGGCGAACGTGTTCTACGAGAGCTCGACGCGCACGCGCGTATCCTTCGAGTGGGCGGCGCGGCGCGTGGGCGCGGACTGCGTCTCGTTCGTCTCCGCGGGATCGTCGGTCAGCAAAGGCGAGTCGCTGCTCGATACCGTGTGGACGCTCGAGTCGATGGGCGTCGACCTGGTGGTCGTGCGCCATCAGTCGGCGGGCGTGCCGCTGTTCCTCGCGCGCCACGTCACCGCGCGCGTGATCAATGCCGGCGACGGCGCGCACGAGCACCCGACGCAGGGCCTGCTCGATGCACGCACGCTGCTCGACCACTGGGACTCGCTTGAGGGACGGCGCATCACGATCGTCGGCGACGTCGCGCACAGCAGGGTCGCGCGCTCGGCGCTGTGGGCTTTCACGCGCCTGGGCGCGCACGTCACCCTGTGCGGCCCGACGGCCCTCCTGCCGCGCGACGCGGCCGGCCTCGGAGATCTCGACTCGGGCGGCTCGGTGCGCATGACCTCCTCCCTCAGGGAGGCGGTCGAAGGTGCGGATGCGATCATGGTTCTTCGCCTGCAGCTGGAACGAATGGAGCGCGCCAACCTGCCATCGGTCGGCGACTACGCGCGGCGCTACCGGCTGACCAGGAAGCGTCTCGCCGGCGCAAAGCGCGACGTGCTCGTCCTGCATCCGGGCCCGATGAATCGCGGCGTCGAGATCGCGTCGCATGTCGCCGACAGCCCCAAGTCCCTGATCCGCGAGCAGGTCACCAACGGCGTCGCCGTGCGCATGGCCGTCCTGTGCTGGTGCCGTGGCCTCGATCCCGTCGAGGCGGCCCGTTGAAGCGCAGCTGGCTGTTCGTCAACGCGCTCCTGGCCGATCCGGCGCAGGGCACGCTCGCGCCCGCGGACCTGCTGGTGGTCGACGGCGTGACCGTCGCCCGCGGTGGATCGGCGCGCGCGCACGCCGGAGCGGCCGGCGCCGAAACGGTTGACCTGGCGGGGGCGATCCTGGCGCCGGGGCTGGTCGATGCGCACGTTCACCTGCGGGAGCCCGGTCAGGGCGACAAGGAGACGATCGCGACCGGCGTCGCCGCCGCAGTGGCGGGCGGGTTCACGGGCGTGGCGTGCATGCCGAACACGCAGCCCGCGCTCGATGAGCCGGCGCGGATCCTGTGGGTGCTCGAGCGCGCGCGAGGCGCGATGCTGGCGCGCGTCCACCCGGTGGCCGCGATCACGCTCGGGCTCCAAGGCGCGCGGCTGACCGACATGGCAGCGCTGGCCGAGGCGGGCGCGGTCGCATTTTCCGACGACGGGCGCCCCGTGACCCACGCCGGCCTGATGCGCCACGCGCTCGAGTACGCGCGCGACCTCGGCCTGCCGGTGATCACCCATGCCGAGGACCTTTCGCTGCGGGGCGAGGGCGTGATGAACGAGGGCGCGGTCTCGGCGCGGTTGGGCCTGCCCGGCATTCCGGCGGCGTGCGAGGTGATCGCGGTCCAGCGCGACCTCGAGCTGGCGGCGCTCACGGGCGCCCGGCTCCACGTGGCGCACGTCAGTGCGGCGGGCTCGGTCGATGCGCTCAGGGCGGCAAGGGCGCGGGGCGTGCGCGCGAGCGGCGAGACCGCGCCCCACTACGTCGCGCTGACCGAGGACGCGATCTCGGACTACGACACCAACGCCAAGATGAACCCGCCGCTGCGCACGAGCGCGGACTGCGAAGCCGTCATCGCAGGTCTCAAGGACGGCACACTCGAGGTCCTGGCAACCGACCACGCGCCGCACACGCCGTTCGAGAAGCAGAACGAGTTCGCCGCCGCACCGTTCGGGGTGGTCGGGCTCGAGACCGCGCTCTCGGTCTGCTGGACGCACCTGGTCGCGCCGGGACGCATGGCTGCGCTGGCCGTGCTGGCCGCACTGTCGACCGCGCCGCGCGCGCTGCTCGGGCTACCGAACCCCCTCGAGATCGGAGCCGAGGCGGACCTGGTCGCGTTCGATCCCGATGCGCTGTGGGTGGTCGACCCGGCGCGCTTCCGGAGCAAGGGCAGGAACACGCCGTTCGCCGGGCACACGCTGCGGGCGAACGTGCTGGGCACCTGGGTCGGTGGCCGCCGCGTGTTCGACGGCGCGCCGGAGCCGGCGGGGGCTCGCCCATGAAGTCCTGGATCAATGCCAACGCGGCGCTCGCGCTCGAGGACGGGCGAGTCTTCTACGGCAGGACGTTCGGCGCCCCGGGCACGCGCACGGGCGAAGTGGTGTTCAACACGGCGATGACCGGATACCAGGAGATCTATTCCGACCCCTCCTACGCCGGCCAGATCGTGTGCCTGACCTATCCTTTGATCGGGAACTACGGCGCCAACG
>JBKJOC010000461.1:0-4698 GCA_046595725.1 Candidatus Eiseniibacteriota bacterium | reverse complement strand
CCACCGCGCCGCAGGTAGTTCGTGTGCGCCGTGATGAGCACGCCCAGCGCCGTCGAGTTGATGTGCTGCGTCTCGCCGAGATCGATCAGGAGATGGAGGTTCTGCGCGGCCGACAGGTCGCGGATCAGCTTCTCCAGTTCGTCAGTCTCCTCCCCGCCCACGAGGTAGCCTCGCGGAGTCAGGATCTCGATTCCTTCGAGCGTCTTGCGCTTGACGTGCATTCCCCTACCTCCCGTTGGTTCCCGACTCTACTGGGCCCCGAGCGATTTCAGGCCCTTCAACGCATCCGGTTGACCGGGCTTGATCTGGAGCGCCTTGCGATAGGCCTCGATCGCTCCCGCCTTGTTCGCTGAATTCTGGCGGGCCTGGCCGAGCCATACCCAGGTCATGCCCTGCTTCGCATCCAGCCGCGCGGACTGCTCGAGATGCTCGATCGCCTTGGTGTAGTTCTTGGCGATCAGCTCGTAGTAGCCGAGTTGCTGGAACGCGGTTGCACCCGTCTGGCCCGAGTCCTGGCTCGCCTGCTGGAACGCAAGTTTCGCCTCCGCAAGCATCTTCTGCTTGCCGTAACCCGAGCCGAGCTGCAGCCACCAGCTGTACCGCTTCGGATCGAGTTCGACCGCTTTCTTGATCGACTCGATGCCCGCCGCGTCGTCGCCCCTCCCTCTCTGGGACAGACCCAAGTAGTAAAATGCCTCACCCGACTTGGGGTCAAGCGCGATCAACCGCCGGAATTCCGTCATCGCACCCGCGTAATCCTTGCGTTGGTAACGAATTCGGGCGCGTTCGAGCTGGGCCTTGCGGGCGTCCGCGGTGCTGGAATCGGCCGCAATGACCCGGTTGTAGACCACGTCCGCCGAATCGTAGAGGGCGGCTTTTCGCAGCGTATCCGCGTCGGCGGCGAGGCGGCGGTAGGCGTCGCCCAGACGAAACTGGTCGAGAGTTTCGAGCCGGTTCGACTTGTGGAACGAGTCGATGGCGTTCTGGTACTCGCCGTTTTCATACTGGATGATGCCGCGGATGCGCCAGGCCTCGGGCGGGAAATTGCCCGTCTTCTCGATCTCGTCGAGCAACTGGTTGGCCTTCTGCTTGCCGTCGGCGCCGCCCTTTCGGAAATAGGCCTGGGCGAGCAGGGCCTTGCCCTCGGCGTTTTTGGGATCCTTCTCGAGCAGCTTTTCGAGCGTCTTGATGGACTCGAAGATCCGCTGCGGATCGCTGAAGCTCGCCAGGTAGTAGAGGTTTCCCAGCCGGAGGTAGCCCTCGGCGTAGTCGGGATCGGCGTTCACCACGGCCTGGTACTCGGCGAGCGCATCGTTGTAGAGCGCGCCGCGGTAATAGGCGTTGCCCAGCGCCATGCGCGTGTCGAGATCGGCCTCGTCGATCGCCTTGGCGCTCTGGTAGTTCGAGATCGCGAGCGCGGGGATCTTGCGCTGCATGTAGAGGTCGCCCAGCGCGCGGAAGATCGGTCCCTTGACCGACGCCGGCGAGTTCTGCGTCTCGGCCGACTGGCGCGCCTTGAGCAGCCAGATTTCGCCCGACCGCAGCGAGTCGCGCGCCGCGTTCGCCTGGCCGAGCCCGGTGAAGAAGTACATCTCGGTCTTGGGTCCGAACTTGACGCCCTGCTCGAGCGCGGCGATGGCGTCCGCGAACTTCTTCTGGCGCGTCAGAGCATCGCCCAGGCCAAGCTGGGCTTCGGGGAACTTGCGGTCGATCTCGACCGCCTTCCGGAACGCAACCTCGGCGGCCGCAGGATTGTCGAGGCGCAGTTGCATGCTGCCGATGCCGCGCTGCGGCTCGGCCAGGCGTGGGTCGAGCTCGGCCGCCTTCTGGAACTCGGCGAGCGCCGCCTGCCAGGCGCGCTTCTTCTCGAGCGCCAGGCCGAGGCCGACATGGGCCGCGACGTCGTTCGGCGCCGCTTGGACGGCGCTGCGATAGGCCGCGACGGCGTCGTCGAACCGGCCCTGCGCCAGGGCGTCCTTGCCGTCCTTGAGCACGTCCGCGTGGGCGGCCGAGCCGGCGCAGAACGCCAGCGCGAGCGCGAGCAGAACGGCACGCGCGAGACGGGTTCCGGGCGGGTTCGAGGCGGGACGTCGGGCGATCGCGATGGATTTCATCGAAGCAGTTCCCTTTCGCGGGGTCCGAGACGGGACGCGGACCTCAGTGGGACGACGCCGTCGGAAGACGGCGGGTGAAACGCACCGGCACGCTGGCCGGAACTCGATGTGAGTCGCGCACGAACCGTTGTCCGGGCTCGCTGAGCGCAAACGTGAGAAAACCCTGCCCCAGTTTCACGCCGGGGATGCGGGTGACCAGATTGTACGAGCGGGTGAGCGGGTAGTCGCGGCGGTAGACGGTTTCGGCATCAAGCTCGACGTACGGCAAGCCCGCGGCACGGGAAACCGCCAGCACCTTCACGTCCGGACGAAGACTCGACTGCGAAACGAAGCCCAGGGCATCCGACATGCGCGCCACATGGACGGTGACCGCGGAGTCGTCGTCGGCGAGCACGGCTGCGGTCACGATGTCCTCCCGTCCGACAAGCTGGCTCGCGACGTACTGGGTCAGGCTCCGGCTGGGAGCCTCGATCACCGGAACGACACGCCGGTCGGGACCGCCGAATTCCTGCCAGGAGACTTCGCCCCCGGTGAGGATCTCGCGCAGGTCGTCGTACGAGAGCTGGTTCACCGGGTTCGAAGGATGCGCGATCACCGCGATCCCGTCCCGGGCCCAGCGATATGCCTCCATCTCGATTCGGGCCTCCGTCGCCGCCTGCCGCTCGACCGGTTCGATCTCGCGGCCGATCACGGCCAGGTCCGCCCGATTCGCGAAGACATCCGCCATCGCATCCCGCGAACTGCGCGCGAGAACGCGGATGGAGGCACCCGGATACGACTGCTCGAAGGCCTGCGCGGTCGCCCGAATGACGGGGACCATGTCGGGTTCGGCCGCGATTGTCAGGATCCCGCTCGTGAGCGAGTCCTCCCGACCTTCCCGGTACAGCGGGTCGGGGGCGCAACCGGCCCAGAGGCCGCCGAGGAGGATCGTTCCCAGGAGACCGGGAACCATCCGCTCGAATCCGAATGTCCGAAGTGTAAGACACCGCTTCATCGTGGTCAACGGCTCGCCCTCCTTGACCATAGAGTACCCGCCTGAGCCCCGGATGTTGCTTTCCCGGGGGCGGGAAGCGCGAGCATGCAGGAAGTTCACACGATCAGGGTTCGAGTCGATTGAGGAGCCGGGGGAACGGAATGCTCTCGCGCACATGCTCGAGGCCGCAGATCCAGGCCAGCGTGCGCTCCACGCCGATGCCGAATCCAGCGTGCGGCACGGAGCCGTAGCGCCTCAGGTCCAGGTACCATTCGAACGCCTTGCGCGGCAGGGCATGGGCCTCGATCTGCCCTTCGAGGTACGCCAGGTCGGCCGAGCGCTGCCCCCCGCCCGTGATCTCGCCGTAGCCCTCGGGCGCGAGGCAGTCGACCGACAGGCTGTGCCTGGGTGAATCGGCGTCGCGCTCCATGTAGAACGCCTTGATCGCGGTCGGGAAGCGGTGGACGAACACGGGCCGGTCGAACGACTCCGCGATCGCGGTCTCGTCCGGGGCGCCGAAGTCGCCGCCCCACTCGAACGGCAGGCCTTTTTCGGCAAGCAGCTTGACGGCGTCGTCGTAGTGCAGGCGATGGAACGGTTTCTTCACCTGCTCGAGGCGCGTGGTGTCGCGCTCGATCCGCTTGAGCTCCTCCTTGCGCTCCTCGAGGACGCGCCCGACCACGTGCTCGAGCATGTCCTCCTCGAGCGCCATGACGTCCTCGAGCGTGGCATAGGCCATCTCGGGCTCGAGCATCCAGAACTCGATCAGGTGGCGGCGCGTCTTCGACTTCTCGGCGCGGAACGTCGGCCCGAACGAGTACACCTTGCCGAACGCCATGGCCGCAGCTTCCATGTAGAGCTGGCCGCTTTGCGTGAGGTAGGCCTTCTGGTCGAAGTACTGGGTCTCGAACAGCGTGCTCGTGCCCTCGCAGGCGTTGGGCGTGAAGATCGGCGCATCGACCAGGATGAAGCCGCGCTGGTCGAAGTAGTTCCGCAGCGCCGCGACCAGCGTCGCCCGCACGCGCAGGATCGCGTTCTGGCGCGGGGAGCGGAGCCAGAGGTGGCGGTGGTCCATCAGGAACTCGGTGCCGTGCTCCTTGGGCGTGATCGGGTACGGCAGGGCGAGGTGGACCAGGGTGATTCCGGTGAGCGCCATCTCGTAGCCGCCCGGCGCGCGCGCGTCGGCGCGCGGGACGCCCGTGACGATGACCGCGCTCTCCTGCGGCAGGTTGTCGAGCCGGGCGAAGATCTCGTCTCCGAGCTCGCCCTTGACGCCCACGGTCTGGAGCACCCCTGAACCGTCGCGGACGACCAGGAATGCGACTTTGCCGCTGCCGCGCCGCTGGTGCACCCAGCCCCTGAGCTCGACTTCCTCCCCGACGTGGCGGCCGATCTCCTCGATCCGCACCACGCTCAAGCTCCTGGCCTCGGGCACCGATGACTCCTGCTGGATGGGAAATGGCAGCTCCGGGAAGGGCTCAAGACCTTCGGAACCTGGCCGATATTCTGGACGAGACGGGGAACGGGCGTTCTCCGGCGCGAATGGGCACGCTATCGGCAGCCCTTCCGGGCTGTCAAGGAAAAGCCTCGATGCGAGACCTCCGATACCGA
>JBKJOC010000397.1:0-6453 GCA_046595725.1 Candidatus Eiseniibacteriota bacterium | reverse complement strand
CAGCCCCGGCCCTCGCTCCGGCTCGACGATCCCCGGTGGACCGTCCTGACGCGCAACGAAGAGCGTCCGCCCGCTCGCTTCGGCGAGAATTCGAGCGTGACCAACAGCCTGGTCGCGGGTGGGGCACGAGTGGATGGCCAGGTCTCCAACTCGGTGATCTTCCCGGGCGCGTGGATCGAGGAGGGCGCGGTCGTCTCCGACGCGCTCGTGTTCCACGACGGCTGGATCGGCGGCGGGGCGCACGTCACGCGCGCGATCCTCGACAAGGACGTGATCGTGGGGGAGAACGCGATGATCGGTGAGGCCGGTGACAGCGACGACATCTCGTGCCTCGCCGTGCTGGGCAAGGAGTCGGTCGTGCTGGCGGGGGAGCGGGTCGCCGCCGGCTCGAGCGTCCAGGTCGGCGGCGGTCGCGGCCGCGCGCTGCCGCTGCGTGAGGCCGCGCTCGCCGCGCGCGGGGACTGGCCGCGATGAGCGCCGGGGCGCGTTACGCGTTCCTGCTCGCGGGCGGCCTGGGCTCACGGCTCTGCCTGCTCTCGGAAAAGCGCGCCAAGCCCGCCGTGCCGTTCGGCGGCAAGTACCGGATCATCGACTTCACGCTCTCCAACTGCGTCAACTCGGGGATTTTCGACGTCGGCGTGCTGACCCAGTACAAGCCGGGCTCGCTACGCGACCACATCGGCAGCGGCCGACCCTGGGACCTCGACCGCAATCGCGGCGGGATCCAGATCCTCCAGCCCTTCCAGGGCAGCGAGGAGAACGACTGGTATCGCGGCACGGCGGATGCGGTGTACCAGAACCTGATCCACATCCGTCGCCGGCGCGCCGAGGACATCCTGATCCTCTCGGGCGACCACATCTACAAGATGGACTACGAGCCGATGCTCGAGTTCCACCGCGATCGCCGGGCCGCGGTCACGGTCGCGATCACGACCGTTCCTGAGAACCAGACCGACCAGTTCGGCATCGTCGAGCTCGATTCCCGCGCGCGCGTCCTCGGTTTCCAGGAGAAGCCGAAGGCCGGGACCGCGCGCACCACCTTCGCCTCCATGGGCGTCTACCTGTTCCGGCGCGAAGTGCTCGAAATGGCGCTCGCCGAGGACTCCGAGAACCCGACCAGCTCCCACGACTTCGGGCACGATATCTTCCCGCGGTTCCTCGCGCGGGGGATCGAGGTTTACGCTCACCTGTTCCCGCACTACTGGCAGGACGTCGGCACCCTCGACTCGTTCTATCGCGCGAACCTCCAGCTGGTCTCCGACCGCCCGCCGTTCGAGCTCGCCGATCCCGAGTGGATCGTCCACACCGTCACGCTCGACCAGCCGCCCGTGCGCGTCGGCACGGGCGCCGCAGTCGTGCGCACGCTCGCGGCCAACGGCGTCCGGGTCGACGGTCGCTCCGAGCGCTCGATCCTGTTTCCGGGAGTCGTGATCGAGCCCGGCGCCATCGTGCGCGACTCGATCCTGATGCACGGCACGCACGTGTCGAAGGGAGCCGTGGTCGAGCGCGTGATCGCCGACAAGGGGGCATGGATCGGCCCGGGTGCGCGCGTCGGCGGGCCGTTCGAGGAGGGCCTCACCCCGAACCGGATCTGCCCCGATCACCTGGCGAGCGGGCTGACGCTCATCGGCAAGAGTGCGCGCGTTGCCGGGGGCGTGACGATCGGGCGCAACTGCCGCATCGACCCCGACGTCAACGACGCCATGTGGACGGGGGACGTTGCGGACGGCGCGGGGATGGCCTCGCCGACGTTGAGCTCGCCGAGCCACGGCTACGACGCCAAGCCTCTACCTGCTGCCTCCGCCGGGCCGCCGGTGTCATCCGCACCCGCCTCCCCGGGAACGCATCTCGAGGCGTCGCCGGCGCTCCCGGGGTCAGGTGCGGATCGACCTCAGAAGTAGATCTCCCCGGGCTTCGGTCAGTCGTCAGGCGGTTCGTGGCGGGGGTGGGGCTAGCTTTGCGCCGGCACCTTGAGACGCTGGCCGGCCTTGACCACCGCCTTCCTCGAGAGCCCATTCATCGCGCGCAGTTTCGCGACCGAGATGCCGTGGCGTCCGGCGATGGCGGACAGCGTCTCGCCCGAGCGCACTTTGACCGTGCGCGAGGCGGAGCGGGTCGAGGCATGCGACGACTTGTCGCGCGACGACGTCGAGGCGACCCGGGCCTGGGCCGCGCTTGTCATGGGGATCGATAGCGTGCGGCCGACCCGCAGGCGGCTGCGCTTGCCGAGGCGGTTGTAGCGCGCAATCGACAACGCCGGGATTCCGTAATTGAGGCTCAAAGACTTGAGGCTTTCGCCACGGCGGATCTTGTGGCGCAGCACGGCGGGATCTGCCGGGGTCGAGACCTTGGGCAGCGAGAGCGAGCCTTCCGCGAGGGTCGCCATCAGTCGCTCGCCCGAGCCGTCGGGGACGCGCAGCGTGACCATGTCGTTCTTCGCCGGTGCGGCATTGCGCAGGAACATCGGGTTCAGGCGCTTGATCTCCTCGGTCGTCGTACCGCAGGCGTTGGCCAGCGCGCCAAGGTCGACCGGACCGGGAATCGTGACCTCGTCGAAGGCCAGCGGGTTCTCGAGCGCGACATCGTCAAAGCCATACCGCGCCGGGTCGCGCGAGATTGCGAGCACGGCCATGAACTTGGGCACGTAGTCGCGCGTCTGCTGCGGCAACCGCAGGGACCAGAAGTCCCTCGTCCCCTGGCGGCGGACGGCATCGATGACCGCGCCCTCGCCGACGTTGTACGACGCGAGCGCGAGCGGCCACGAGTTGAACAGGCCGTAGAGATGCTTGAGGTAGCGCGCGGCCGCGACCGTCGAGGCCTCCGGATCCTTGCGCTCATCGACCCACGAATTGACGGTCAATCCGAACATCTTCGCCGTGCCCCGGATGAACTGCCAGGGCCCGACGGCGGAGGCGTAGGAGCGCGCCTGGGGGTTGAACCCGCTCTCCACGAACACGAGGTGCACGAGGTCGGTCGGCACGCCTTCGCGGTCGAGCGTTTTCTTCATCGAATCCATGTAGAGGCCGGAGCGATTGAGCCAGCGCTCGAACGTCGGGCGTCCGCGTCCGGTGAAGTAGTCGAGCCACTTGTCGACCATCGGGTGCGACTCGAGCGCAATCGAGTTCGCGTCGGGCGCATCGTCGATGGCGGGCAGCGCGAGCGTCGCAGCGTCGGGATCATCGCCCTTCGGGAGCGGAATCTCGGGCGCTTCCGCCGGCGGCGGTGCGGAAGCCATTGCCATGGTCGAATCGGCCGCCGAGCCGCCGGGATTTTGCGCGGTGCGCGAATTGTCGCCGGCGGGTGGAAGCCCGAGGCCGGCGTCGCGCTGCTTGACCGCGGCGACGCGCAGGCTGCCGCACTTCTTGAACAGATCGCCGGCGTCGCGGCGCAGGCGCGCGTCGCGGCTGCTCGACATCGCGTCCCCGAGCTGGCAGATCGCGGGATCGAGCGTCTCGACGGCAAGGTCGTAACGCTTTGAATTGTAGTGGGTCCGGGCCGTGGCGTAGGCCGCCTGCGCATCCAGGAGGAGGCGCGCCGTGGTGACGGCACTGACCTTGCGGACAGCCACGCGCTTGGGGGCGGTCCGCGAAGTCGTCTTCTTGTGAGATTGGCGCGTGATCTTGCCGGCACTCCATGAGGGAGTGCCCGGGCCCAGCAGCAGGGCGGCGATCGTGAGCAGAACGAACGCCGGGGAGGTGCGGGTCCATCGAGTCATCCGAAATCCTCCCACTGGGACAGCGTGCCGCGGGAGCGCGGCGAAAACTCCGTCCAAGCCTAAGGGTCCGGCTTGCGTTTTGCAAGGACACCAGCCCGAGGGCCGGCCTCGCAAGATCCGGCCCAGGAGATCCGGCGGGATCGCAGCCGAGTCGGTGAACTGCACGATCCATGCCGCAAGGTCATGTTCTGGGATGAGAAGTTTGATCCAAGCACTATCCCTGCAAGGAGTTGGCATGAATGATTCAGCCAGATTCTCAGGTGAAATCCCGGCTCTGGAGGCGGGGGGACTGGTTGCATCCCGGCCACCCATCGGCCGTTTGGCCCTGACGGGTCATGCAGGTCAGGGTGTGATCGCTTACCGGTCGGAATTCCTCCACCTCTGGATCGTTGGGTCTCCGGACCTTGATCTCGAACCAGTGACCGAGGGCCTCCTCGATCTCGAGCGGGGCGCGCTGGGCCTTCCTGAAGGCGCCATTGCGCCCCCCGGACTCGCACTTCCGGTCGAGGTCCAGCACGCCCTGACCGGACTCCAGTTCCTCAAGGACACACTCTGGGAGACGCGTCCCGACTGCGCCGGACTCCTGTTCTTCGATGGACGCGTGTGGGCCGTCCGCTCCGCACTCGACGTCCAGCTCGAGCAGATGACCGGCGCGCTCGTGCGTTGGCGCTGGCATGAATGGGAAGGGGGCTCGCCGCTTGCCTGGACCGAGTTGAACGCCGCCGAGGTGTGGCGGCTCGAGATCCGGGCGGAGCGTGGAGCTCTCTACGCTCACTACCGGCCCTCGCTCGCTGCGGTGCGGCAAGTCGAAACCGGGGCCGACTCGTTCGCCGCCGCGGCGCGCGCCGCACGGGCGCAGGTCGTGCCCGCAGAGTCGCGCGCCGAGTCGCGCGGCGCGCGCCGCCGCCGTCACCGCCAGGAGAGCGCCCGCGCTTCGAGGATTCCAGTTGCAGCTCCTGCGCCGCTCATCGCGCGCGTGCCGACGTCGCCCAGGAATCTCGCGACGCCGCGGATCGCCCGCAAGAAGTTCCGCCTTTCGCTCATCCAGCCGACGCGGCGCACGCTGGGCCTCGGCTCTGCCATCGCCGCCGCGCTCGTCGCGCTGGTCGCCGTCGGGTTCGCGGCGCGCAAGCCCATTACCGCGCTGGTGGTGGGTCGCTACTCGCTCCAATTGACGACCTCGCCGTCGGGCGCGCGCGTCCGCGTGGATGGCAGGCCCGTCACCGGCCGCACGCCGATCACGCTCGCGCTCGAGCCCGGGCAGCATCGCGTTGACGTCAACTACGGCGAGTATGCGAGCGCCGGATTCGCGATCGAGGGCTCGCGCGGGGATGCGCTCAAGCGCGACTTCGCCTGGAGCGGCGCCCTCGGCGTGGCCAGTGCCGACAGCAGCGTGCGCCTCGCGGTGTCGCTCGACGGCACGCCGCTCGGCAACGCGCCGCTGTGGAAGGAGTCGGTGCCGGTCGGCCGCCATCGTCTCGCCTTCACCGCAAAGGGAGTCCGCTCCTGGGAGGAGGAGGTGCAGGTCCGGTCCGGGCAGTCGGCGCGTGTCACCGCGGTGCCGGTCAAGGTGCCGCCTTACGGCCTCGTGACCGCGCGCGCCGAGCTCGTCTCCTCCAATGGAGTCGAGGAGCTCGACGGCATCCCGGTCTACGTCGACGGCATCGCCGCAGGGGTCACGCCGGTCGACCTCAAGCTGTTTCCTGGCCCGCATTCGATCCGGATCGCGCGCGCCGCGGGAGCGCCGTCGATCCACATGATCGACGTCCAGGCCGGCGGGCGCTTCTACGCGAGCGCGGGGTTCGGCCGACCGGCGGACCCGCTGGTCGTGTTTGATCCGCCGAAGAGGATCTCGCGCTCGGCGCCGCCCGCGATCCCGGTTCGCCTCGCCGCCGACCTGCCGTTGCCGATCCGGCAGGCGGCGCTTCATGTCCGGCCTCAGGGCGGGGCGTTTGCGCGCGTCGCGATTCCGTGGAACGCGGAAGGTGGCCGTGAGCAGGGGACGTTGATCTTCCCACTCGACCGGCTTGGGGACGCGCGCGCGCTGACCTATTACGTCGAAATCGAGACCCGCGAAGGCGAGGAGTACTTCAGCGAGCTGCACACGATCCCGATCGTACCGTAAGTTGGGCCGTCAACATCCGTTGACGCTTCGTGCCAGCGGGGGAACGATCGCGCGATGGATCCGGACGTCGCGTCGCGGGGCAACCTGCGCATCCCCAGGCACTTGATCGCCACGGCCCGCCCGGCTCGATTTCTGCAATTCGGTCACGACGATGAGCCTCCTTCAGGATCTCGCCGCCTTCGGAGCGCGTGGCCGGTCGCGCGTGTTGCCGGTCGGCGTGGTCGCCGCCCTGTGCGCGGGAACGGCGTTCGCGTTTCCGTTCGTGTCACCGGGTCTGCTGCTCGCCCTCGCGGCAGTGCCCCTCGTCGGATTGTTGCTGGCCGGCCGCCGCAGCAGTCTCAGTCAGGACGCTCTCGCCTGGATCAGCCTCGCCCTGGCCTGCGCCGCAGCTGGCTCGGCCCAGCGCGCTCGCGCGGACGCCTTTTTGCTCGAGCCGCGATCCTACGGCCGTGGCTGGCTGATCGGCCGCGTCGAGGGCTTGCCGGAAAGCGGTGCGCTCGGGCCGCGCTTCGTCCTGCGCATCGAACGCGCAAGCCACGCGGTGAGGCGCGGCGCGCGGCTCTCGTGCACCACGCGCGGTGCCGTCCGCCCGGCCGACGGCGCGCTGGTCCGC